>JBIKXM010000023.1:0-8512 GCA_044355755.1 Burkholderiaceae bacterium
GACATTGGTATCTCCTTGCCTGGCACCGGTGAATCTCCTGCCGCGCCCGTTTTCATCGACGGTAAAAAAGTTAAAACCTTGCGCGGTGACCGGATTGCTGAAGAATTTCAAGAAATTGTGCAGCAATACGTTGCTACCCGATATGCCACTTCTGCTTCAACCCCTGCCTAATGAATATGTCGACTCACAACAGCAACAGTCCATCCAAAAAAATATCCGCCGTACGGGGCATGAACGATATGCTCCCGACTACAGCTCATGCCTGGGAGCATATTGAGCAAATTGCTCGAACTGTGCTGCGGGCTTATAGCTACCAACAAATTCGCACACCGATTTTGGAACATACCCAGCTGTTCACACGTAGTATCGGAGAGGTGACCGATATTGTCGAAAAAGAAATGTATTCTTTTGAAGACAAACTCAATGGAGAGCAGCTTACGCTACGTCCAGAAGGCACCGCTGCTGTGGTACGTGCCTGTATCGAGCACAATCTCCTGTACAACAACCCACAAAGACTCTGGTATTGGGGGCCGATGTTTCGCCATGAGCGGCCTCAGCGCGGACGCTATCGCCAATTCCATCAATTAGGCGTTGAAGCACTCGGCTTTGCTGGGCCAGATATAGATGCCGAAATTATCTTGATGTGCCAAACACTGTTTGACGACTTAGGTATTATTGGACCACGCTTGGAAATCAATTGCTTAGGTCAAGCGCATGAACGACTAGCCCACCGTCAGGATTTAATTAGCTACTTACAAAAAAACTCAAATCAACTGGATGAAGAGAGTCAAAGGCGTTTACACACCAACCCTTTGCGCATTTTAGATACCAAAAATCCTGCACTACAGGATCTTGTCAACCAAGCTCCAAAATTAATCGATTATCTTGGGGAAGATTCCTTAAAGCACTTTGATACCCTCCAAAATTTACTCAAAGCGAATAATCTGCCTTTCAAATTGAACTATCGTTTAGTCCGCGGGCTGGATTACTACAACTTAACTGTTTTTGAATGGACAACCGATAAATTAGGGGCACAAGGCACATTGATTGGAGGCGGACGTTATGATCCATTAATCCAACAGATGGGCGGAAAACCCACGCCCGCATGCGGTTGGGCACTAGGTATAGAACGTATACTCGAGCTACTACATCAAGAACAACTCATCCCTGAAAGAGAGACATGTCAGGTTTATATTGTGCACCAAAGCATACATCATGCCATGCTTATTGCTGAACAGTTGCGGCGTGCGAGTCTAAACGTACTCCTACATTGCACCAGTGATGGGGGCGTGGCCAGCTTCAAAACACAAATGAAAAAAGCTGATGCCAGTGGCGCAGCTTATGCAGTTATCATCGGCTCAGATGAAATCGCTAATCATACGGTCCAACTTAAATCTTTACGTACTGACTTAGAGCATAATCAAGGCTGGCAAAAAACAGTTGCCATGGATAAATTAGCAGATGCAATTATGGATGCTATCATCGCCAGTTAACTAATCACAACTTACGCAAAATTTTTCAGCAAGACGTGCTGCTGACACAAGTAGCACAGCCTGTAAAGCGCCGCCCCCAAGAACGAAGACTGCGGAGCGAATGATGACGGTGTGGCTACGCAATGCTGTCTTCCTTCACAGTACAGTCCTTGCGTACGGGTCCGGTAAGAAGTCACACTCGACTGAGATAGTTTTGTGTAAGCCCTACTAACAAAAGAGAGCAAAAATGGCCTACGACCACGACGAACAAGACAAATTAGAAACTTTAAAAGCTTCATGGCAACAATACCGTAGCTTAATCCTCGGCATCATACTAGCCAGTATGATTGGATTGAGTTTATGGTATGGCTGGCAATATTGGCAAAAACACCAGTCTGTGGGCGCTGCAATCCTATATGATCAATTAGAGCAGGCACTCATCAATAAAGATAAACCGAAGACACTACGTGTCGCTCAGGATTTACAAAACAAGTTTCCTGGTACTGCTTATGCACAGTTGGGCGCATTTAATGCAGCTAAAATGGCCTTCGATACCAGCGACTTAAAAACCGCTAAAACTCAGTTGCAATGGGCCATTGAGCACGGTAATAGCGAAGAGTTAGAGCATTTGGCACGGTTACGCCTCGCTACAGTATTACTTGAAGAGAAAGATTACACGACGGCGCTCCAATTACTAGCCAACACCCCTCCTCCAGGATTTATCACGCTCTATGCACACCGCCGCGGTGACGTTTTGCTGGCCCAAGGTAAAACTAATGAAGCGCGAGCTGAATATAAAATAGCCCTGGCAAAAGCCGATCCTCAAGCTAGTGAATTACGCCAAATACTTAATTTGAAATTAGATCTAGTCGGTGAATAAAACATAAAGCGACTTCTATGATCATTTATCAAAACTTGAAAATGTATACCTTAACCCTTATCGAAACACACCGCAAACGAGCGATGATGAAACGACTACACAACGATCACCAGTATCTCCAAGAAAACACGCCAAACTTGTTATACACCGGCTTTTCTATCCTGATATGCCTCGGCATGCTCTTATTAGCTGGTTGTGCAAGCGACGCGCATATTCGCCAACCGATACCGCTAACTAACTTCACACCACGCATTACGATTAAACCTGTTTGGTCAGTCAATATTGGTGCATCAGATAACTATCCACTTGAACCAACCAGTTCAGGTAAGCATGTGATTGCTAGCTCAGCAAATGGGCAACTGACCCAAGTTGATGCTGTAACAGGCCGCATACAGTGGAAAATCAAAATTGATGAAGGATTTTCGAGTGGACCAGGCACCAATGGCAATATTATTGCGGTTGCTACAACTAAAGGCCAAGTACTCACTTTTGACAATAATGGCAAAGCACTCTGGCAGCAGGATATTATCGGTGAAGCACTAACTACTCCCTTAGTAACAGAAAAACTGGTACTCGTTCGCACCCTAGATAATCGTATTTATGCATTTGATGTCACCACCGGCAAACAAAGATGGCTCTATCAACGCGCCCCCTCACCACTGGTATTACGCGCGCCATTGGGTATGGTAGCGTCAGAAAATACTGTCATCGCCGGCTTTCCGGGGGGAAAACTAGGTTTAATTAGCTTAGAAAACGGCGCTATCCTTTGGGAAGGATCACTGGCTTTAGCTAAAGGGGTTTCTGAAATTGAGCGCTTAGTCGATATTACTGGCCGGCCGGCCGTGCGTGATCGCTATCTCTGTGCAGCAGCATTTCAAGGACGGGTAGGATGCTTTGACTTAGCAAATGGCAACCTAATCTGGAGCGCTGAGTTCTCCGGTACGACTGGGGTAGTGATGGATCAGCAGGCAGTGTATGCGATTGATAACAAATCCATTATTAATGGATTTAATCCACAGACTGGTCAGGCGCTATGGAGCAACAAACAGTTACAGTGGCGTGACCTGGGTATACCCAAGTTGATTGGCTCGGCACTGGTCTTCGGTGATACGAAAGGTGAACTATATTTTATCTCTATCAAAGACGGTACTTTACTCGCCAATCTCAAAACTGATGGCTCAAGTATTGCCGCCGCACCTGTAGTGGTAGGTGACAATCTGATTGTACAAACCAAAGATGGACGTCTGTACGCTTTTTCTCAACCGCAATAGGTAGTAGCGCGGTTTACAAACAAATCAAATCCTGGCTCCATCTAAAAAGTGGGGCCAGGATTTTTACTTATACGCTTAACAAGCCTCCTTTATTCTGCTGCAAAAACTGTAGGCACCAACTTAGGCGTGCTTGTCAAATAAGTCGATTGCGTATGCGTTGATGCAGCATTGTTAGGATCCATACTTGAGATACTCTCAACTAATTTTTGAGTTTGACTCTGTATTTTCAAGGCCAACTCAGAAACATTGGTCTGCAAATAATTCATACGATCATTTAACTTAATTTTAAGATGTTGATAGTCACTCCCTGCTTGATCAAAAACATTTCTAATCACAATCATTCGTTGTGGCATTTCTAAAAATAAATTACCGTATTGACGTGATACAGATACACGCTGAATATCATCTACTTCGATTTGTAATTCATCTTCGGCTTGATCAGCATCATAATTGTCGATCAAAATTGTTTTGTTATATAACTGATCGCGTATGTCGATTTGATATATATCCTTATTGGGCCCACCACTCATTACAATTGTGTCGACACCTTTGAGCGCAAGCGGCTGCAAAACATCTTCATCTAGCCCACCATTGATACGTAATGTGTTATCAAATCGACGTAGACTGTTATTGTTTAATAAATACGCAGGCGACTCCGTTTTACTCTCAACTATGTTGTAATGGTAAAGTCCTTTTTTGGCACTCCAGACATAAGCAATTTGCTTGCTGGGGTCTAGACCGAGTAGCTCAGGCTTATCTTTTGCCTCCAGATCCCAAGCGATGATTGTGGTGCCGCTAGCCACATCAAACCAAGTCGGACAAATACTATTTTGAAAGACAAGCACCCCTTCATGTTGCCAAACTTGTAATAATTCCTCGATAGCACTGGTGCGAGTATTTTCTGCACGGGCATCTAACCATGTCTGGGTCAGTCCAGTAAGCCGTACCTCTCCAGCCCAATTCAAACTAAAAATGAGCCCATCATCCGTAATCAAACGTAGCTTGCTGTCTAACACCGTCACCGAACGCAGTGTTGCCTTAGGGAATAGTTCTTCTGCTACGAGAATAGCATCGGGCTTTTTCAGCGTTAAATCTGTATCAAATGCATCACCGAGCAGCGTCTGGTCGCTGATCGCTTGCTTATATAATTTCCCTGAAACTGGATCAAACAAACGTACATATCGCCGTTCCTGATCACTATCTAAAAATTGCAAGGCCATACTCGCAACTGTCGTCACCACCACTTTCCCTTGGCAGTACCAAGCAGCAAGCGGTGTCGTATCGTTCACCTTGAAACCAATTAAAGTCAGGATAGACTGCTTATTATGTAACTGTCCTAAATCAGTTGATAAACTCCGCAGGTGTTGCGCTAACCATATTTGATTTACACCTGACAGACTAATTTGACCCGTATCATCAACTTGGTAAATTAAGCCATCCTGCGTGATCGAAAACAAATTGTTCTGATTAACCAGAATATCTAATAAATGAGGGATAGCAATACGTTCAGCTTGAGCATAAGTTAGAACACCTGCGCCTGCTTGACGATAAAGTGCCTTGCGACTTTGACTATAAAAATAAAAAACCTCTTGTCCTGCGGAGCCAAACATACGCGCAGCTAAAATAAGATCCTCTGGAATACGTGGCAATGGTTGCCCGGTGGCGTTATCTAAGGTTTCAGTTAGAGGCAAATTGGGTTTAATTATTTTTCCAGACCTAAAGATCCAATAGCGTTTTTGCTCTCCCGAATAATCTTTACCAGACAAAGGTGTGAACTCGTTATATGTCACATCCTTAATCGGTATATTGCCAGGCAAAGCAGTAGGTTGTACTTGTGCAGCTGGCATTAAAATTCTTACACTGCCACCAAATACCTTTAGTGTATTTAGATCTTCAATCACGCTCGGCTGCCCAGCTTGGCTTGGCTCAAACACGATAGAGTCCAATGTCATTGTCTGATGGTCAATTCGGTAGATATACTCACATGGTTGATTATCTGCATTTACAAATGACTTACAGGACATATATAGCGCAAAATTATCTTGCCAAAATCGACGCCCAGAATCATCAACTGGATTGACAAACTGTGCCGTGATCACATGAGTGATAGCATCAGCACACCATAAGAGCTGCTTACTTTTATCATAAAAAAAAGCATTATTGCCTATCACGCCTACCAGTTGTGCATTTCTAGTAACTTGATATGGCAAAAGTAAAGCTTGTCGTAATAGAGTCAATTGAGCCGCTAGATCAGAAGGGGATAAAGTTAATTTAAGTAGTTGTTTAGCCGTATCAAAAGGAATTGTTGTCTGCTTAGTCGTTGTCATACTGGTCAATGGCCAAGGATTCAATTCATCGACCTCAGTGATCGTTTTCATTTCAGTATGTATGCTTTTTTCAAAAACAACAGGAACACCTGAATGACACTTACCATTAGTTTTAATCGGTTGTTTCTTATTAGCTAGCTGAATCCACTTATCTAATTCAGCAGAAAAAGCATCGAGTTGTTCAGTGGAAATAATCGACTTTACTTGTAATGCTGTAAGTAAATCTCTCCATTTTTGAGGGTAGACCAAGCGAAACGATACTGATTCTTCTATCGGTTGATCCTGATGAATAGTGACACTTCCCCGAGCATCCATCGGACTAACGCACAATATTTTCTCTTGCATAGCTATTACTAAATCAGTATTAATCAACTCATCAATCAGCGTAATTAAAGGTTTAACTAACAAATCATGTCTGCTATCAATACACGAAAATATCATCCGATTTTGCTTACTGTCATAATATGCTCGATCAATATTGATATCTATATCATTATCTTTATACTGGTAATTGCTTATCACCGTATATCGCCCAGCCAATTGATCAAACTTAGCAAGACTCTGAAGATATGTCTCAATTTTTTGCTGATGGGTTGCTTCCCATTGACGCCCGTCAATACTGCTCAGCAGTAATTTTTGATGCGTAAAATCAACATCAAATAGCGTCCCATTTTGTTTAATGATCACAACTTTTTCGGCATTCTGTGGTGTAACGCTAACATTCACACCATCAATTGTGAATGTCTGAGTGCCGCTGACAGCACCCTTGAAGAGGATTTCGTCGCTACCAAGATATCGTGTATCTAATATCCACTGTGACGCTGCGCCTGTCGTTGTATTCAATACAAAGCTCGCGCCTTTGTTTAAGCCAACGGTATACTGACCGCCATGACCTTCGAGTTGATAGGTCATAGCATAAATAGGTTGATGCACACCCCGCATGCTCCCCGTATTATTGAATAATCGTTGCGGTAATTTAGGTGCCAGAAGTGTACGCTGGCGACGATCTAAAATAATTTTTACTGTAGTGGGAATGTATTGATGCGTAATACTGCGTACAGTGCGTTGGAAGAAAGATCCATACTCCATTTTGAAACGCTCATTACACGCTTTTTCAAGCTTCGCCAAAACCGCATCACCTTCAGTCTGGGTATGCCTGAAACCCAACGCCAATTGCGTATAGGTCGAGTCATAAGAAGCAACCGTGGATGGCAGAAACAGTATTTCGGCCTCTCTGTCTTCTTGACTAATCGTGAAATGGTCTGCATAACCCAAAGCAGGACGTATTGCAATCGCCTGTGATCGATCACCATTATCATTCGGCGAATCCAGTACAGACAGCGAATGGTAGTCATATGAGTATAAATACTGCGTACCATAAGTCATCAATCCTGTGTTCAAATCAATCAATTGAATTACGCTACCGCTGGAAAAAGTCAGTACACCATCATTATTACGCTGACATCCTGTCTTGTATGCTGTGTCGATAGCTGCAAAATATGCGCCAACTGATTTCTTCTCTTCCGCCATTTCTCCATACACTTGGGCCAAACTACTGACTCCCACACCCAACCCAGCGATAGGCACACTTAAGGGCCCCAACACTCCTGCAACCGTTGCAAATCCTGTGAGTCCAAAACCTATACCAGCAGCACTCATAACCAAGCTAGCCGTATCAAAACTCAGTTGTGTACCAAATACAGCTTGCTGAATCGCATTTTCCGCATGCGCAAACTCATACGCATCTAAACCAACTGCCATACTTCCTAGCAGTACCCCTATCCCTTGTGCGCTATGACTCAGCGCATTGGAAAAAGCAGAAGCTGGTTGTAAATTGATATTCTTACTATTAGCAAGTAATAGCCGCGTCAACTTTACTGTCTCCGCTATATCATCAACAAGACCTTGACCTATTTGGGTGAGATTCACCCACCCATGAATACTAAGAGCAGTCGATAAATTGGCAGCGATGTCATCATTGACTACATTATCGCGATCACTCCATTTAGTCCAGGTAATCAGTGTTTGCAACAAAAAGGCTGCGTTAAGACTTTTAGCATTGACTTCAGGGTGTGTATCTACTTTTTTACGCAGCGAAAAATCTTCTTGTAAAGTATAGCCCTCACTAATTTGCTTAACACATGTATCGACATACTCTTTCATACTAAAGAGCATCGCGTCTTGTGTATCAATCCACTCTACTGCTGCTGCCGGATTACTTCGATGAACAAAGGGTAAGCGATAGCCTGTCTGAGATTTTTCCATCTTTGAAAACAGCGGAATCAAATCGCTACTTAATTTGTTTTTTGTATATATATCCTGCGTATGTAGTAATAAATTTTTAGCAATTTTTTGATTTTCCACCTCATTCAAACTCAAAAAATTTTTAGTAATTTTTTGGTTATCGAGCTCACTTAAACTCTGATGAAAAGAAGGATTACTATCTAGACTATCAACAGAAAAGTCCCGCGCAAGTTTTACCTCTTGCTCATACCGTATCTGCTGTATTTTTAAAGTTTCATGCAGACTCTGTTCCTCGGCCAAATTTCCAATAGTCAAATA
>JBIKXM010000024.1:0-8490 GCA_044355755.1 Burkholderiaceae bacterium
AAGTCATTAAAACTGTACGTATTCATCAACCTAGTGCTCAAGACTTGAGCAACCAGCAATCAAATCACATAACAGAATGACCTCTAGAGACCTAACCCACCCTCATGCTCATAACGCCTTCTAAAATAGCGCTTGTTATCTGTCTCACCATGCTTGCCACCGGCCTCATGCTGTGGCAATTTAATATTGCTTGGCCAGGCTTTGCCACGGGTATTTTCATCCTCATGTTGGTAATACTGGCAATCATCGACTTACACATTCAACTATTACCGGATAAATTAACCCAACCCTTAATCTGGGGCGGCCTATTAGCCAATCTAAACGGTACTTTTGTGCCACTCCAAGATGCGGTACTCGGGGCTGTGTTTGGCTATCTTGCGCTCTGGTTGCTTGCCAGAGCCTATCTTTTCTGTTGTCAGCAGCAAGGTATCGGGCATGGTGACTTTAAACTCGCTGCTGCTCTGGGAGCCTGGCTCGGCTATAAAATATTATTTACCGAAACCCTAATCCTAGCGCTATTAGGTGGTGGCAGCGCCGGATTACTGATGCTACTTATTTTTTTTCATAAAAAAAGATACCGTTTATCAGAGCAGCGCCAATCATTTACACGCCTCTTACAAACGCCGATTCCCTTTGGCCCCTTCCTGGCGGCGGCAGGGATATGGAGCATACTCTTCTCAGTCAATTAACTTTATGTTTAAAAACTTCTGCCAAACTAGGCGAACAGGCCAAGATCAAGGCATATGGCACGCAGCGAACAAGACATATCTATTAGATAGACGAGGGCATAGTCCGGGTTTCGTGCTGCATAGCTGCATGCCGACACAGCCAACTGAAGTTGCAAATCAAGCCATGGAGGCAAAGCCCGATTACCGTGCAACACAGAGGTTGGTGAGTACAGACAGGTGTGCGAGGATTTTTCTATGATTGTTGGGTTAACAGGCGGCATTGGCAGCGGCAAATCCTATGCGGCTAATCTATTTAGGCAGTTAGGCGTACCGATTCTTGACGCAGATGAGATTGCACATCAGATGACTGCCACGAACGGTTTAGCGATACCCGCGCTGATTGCGTACTTCGGCTCTGAATATTTAACGGCCGAAGGTAGTATTGACCGCACAAAATTACGGCAACATGTATTCCAAAACCCGAATGCGCTGGCTCAACTTAATGCCATTACCCATCCACTTATCCGTGCAGAACTAGATAGACAAACCAAATTAGCCTTAGCTGCCCCCTATATCATCCAAGTGATTCCTTTACTGATTGAATCCAAACATTGGGCAACACGTGTAGATCGTATTCTGGTGGTCGACTGTGCACCAGAAACACAAATTGCGCGTGTTATGCAGCGCAGCCAGTTGAGTCGCAAAGAAGTACTCGCGATCATGTCGCAACAGGCTACACGTGCTCAACGTCTCAGTCATGCTCACGATATCTTAGACAATCAAGATAACGCTCACCCGAGCTTAACCGAACAGGTCGCACGACTGCATCAATACTATCTGCAATACGCGCAACACCAGGGGCAGTCAACTGATACGCTCTAATTCAGCGTTTTAATCAGTCTTAAAAATCTCTTCAGTCTGTGACAAGCCATAATGAATATTTGCTTCCAGAAAGCCTTTTTTACCGCCACAATCAAAACGTTTACCGACAAAAGGGAGTCCGTAGGTAGGCACTGTAGCCAGACTGGCATTAATCGCATCCGTTAATTGAATCTCACCACCGACACTTGGTTTAGTTTGCGCCAATTGCCGCATCACCTCTGGCGTCAAAATATAACGCCCGACCACAGTCCAATTTGAGGGCGCCTGGGCCGTCGTTGGTTTTTCGATAATCTGTTGGATACGCATTGGCTTGACATGCACATCTTCCGCCGCAATCACACCATAGTGGTGTAGCTGACTGACCGGCATTTGCTCTACCGCCAAAACAGAACCAGCTGTTTGATGATAGATAGCTAACATTTGCTCCAGACAACCTGTGCCACCGCCATCAATCAGATCATCTGGCAAAATCACTGCAAAGGGCTCATCATCGATTAAATGCTGGGCACAGGCCACCGCATGCCCGAGCCCCAAAGGCTGCGATTGACGCAAGTAAACACAACGCACATGGCTTGGCAAAATATTTTTAACGATAGCCAGTGCTTCTAATTTATTTTTGTCTATCAGCTCTGCTTCTAATTCAGGGTGCACGTCAAAATAATCTTCAACCGCACGCTTATGCCGCCCAGTGATAAAAATCAAAGTATCGCAACCCGCTGCTATGGCTTCTGTCACCGCATAATGAATCAATGGCCGATCAACGATTGTCAGCATTTCCTTTGGGATCGTTTTGGTTGCAGGCAAGAAGCGTGTCCCCATACCCGCAACCGGAAAAATCGCTTTACGTAAGGGTTTACGCATACACCATCTCTCGGGCCATTTGTTTACCCAGTTCTACCCCAAATTGATCGAAACTATTAATGCCCCATAACCAACCTAATACAAAAGTTTTATGCTCATACAGCGCAACCAGTTGGCCCAACTCCCCTGCGCCCCAGCGTGCATCACCACCCTGCTCGGTAATATGCGCCAAACTTAATGTATTACTCGGTTGATTGCCTGCAATCATATAGTGTGGCGCGAGCTGATTAATGTCTGCGTCGCTATGACCTTGCTGCTGTAACAGCGCTTTGGCCTGCGCCAAAGAGCACCCTTGCATCAATGCTTGCGCCTGTGCTTTAGCATTGACACGCAATGCTTGCGCGGCCTCATCTTGCCCCATATTTGGCACAATAAAGTCCAAGGCACAACGCCGCGTCCCTTGATAGAGCAATTGGTGAAACGCATGCTGGCCATTCGTTCCGGTTAATCCCCAGACAATCTGTGCCGTATGCCAAGCGACGGGCTTACCTTCATAAGTGACCGACTTACCATTACTCTCCATTTCTAATTGTTGTAGATAAGTCGGGAAGCTGCGCAAACCATAGGCGTAGGGTAAAACGGCTAATGACTCAATCGCTAGAAACTGTGTATTCCACAAAGTGGTCAACGCCATCAGTACCGGTAAATTTTGACTAAAAGGAGCTTCACTAAAATGCCTATCAACCGAGCAGCCACCCGCAAGAAAAGCACGAAACTTCCCTTCACCAATCGCTAAGAGAGCCGGTAGACCCACGCCTGACCACACTGAAAAACGCCCCCCAACTGAGGCTGGTAATCGGAATATATTGTCGACTCTGATACCCCATGCCTTAGCCGCCTCAACATTCTGCGTGACAGCAATAAAATGCTTATCGATAATTGTGTGATCAGCAATCTGATGTCCTACTGCGCGTAAGCCTTCTGCTAACCATAAACGCGCAGTATGTGCATTGGATAAAGTTTCCTGTGTCGTAAAACTTTTCGATGACAGAATAAATAAAGTTTCCTCAGGATTTAAATCAAGTAAAACTTCAGCTAATTCAGTAGGGTCAATATTTGCCACAAAACGCACCGGCACCAATGGCCGTTGCCCTGCCAAAATGGCTTCTACTAATAGCCGTGGCCCTAAATCTGAACCACCAATACCGATATTGATAATATTTTTTAATGGCTTGCCACTGGCACCGAGGATTTGCTTTGCGTGTATTTGTGCCGTGAAAGTAAACATCTTGTGATGCAAATCATGCGCGTCATCTATTAACGCAATATTAGGCACAGATGGTGCCCAATATCGTGAAAATATATGTGAGGCTAAACGCTGTTCGGTAAAATTAACTTTTTCCCCTGCAAAAAACTGTTTGATTCCATCTGCTAATTGAGCTTGATGCGCTAACTCTAATAAGGCATTGAGCACAGCATCATCAATTGCTTGACGTGACATATCCAGTTGCATAGAACCACATATATCAAAGGTAAATTTGGAACCACGCTCTGGGTGATCAGTAAACAAATCTGTAATACGTAAAGTACGATAAGCGGGTGCTAAAGTTTGTAATGCTTGCCAAGCAGGTAAGGCATTTAAAGGGCTACGATACATAAAATAAACAACGAGAATAAATATAAATAATCAATTAGGAGACATTTTCGGCTAGTTTGCGCCAAGTATCCACGACAGCATCTGGATTTAAGGAAATTGAACTTATATTGTGCTGCATCAACCAAGCCGCAAAATCAGGGTGATCTGATGGACCCTGGCCACAGATACCAATATATTTATTTTGTGCGTGACATGCTGCCAGCGCACGCTGCAATAAAAATTTCACCGCACCATCGCGCTCATCAAAATCAGCTGCCAGCAAACTCATACCCGAGTCACGGTCTAGACCTAAGGTCAATTGAGTTAAATCATTCGACCCAATCGAGAAACCGTCAAAATATTCTAAAAACTGTTCCGCTAAAATAGCATTGGCTGGAATTTCACACATCATAATTAAACGCAAACCATTATCGCCGCGTCGCAAACCATGTTGCGCTAGTAACTCAACCACCGTTTTCGCCTGTGCCACAGTCCGAACAAATGGCACCATCACTTCAACATTTGTGAGTCCCATATCATTGCGTACACGCTTTAACGCTTCACATTCCATCGCGAAAGCATGACTGAAAGTAGTCGACAAATAACGTGAGGCACCGCGGAAACCCAACATCGGGTTTTCTTCATCCGGCTCATAGCGTGAGCCGCCAATCAGTTTTTTATATTCATTCGACTTAAAGTCGGATAAACGTACAATGACTGGCTTAGGATAAAACGCGGCGGCAATCGTCGCTACCCCTTCTGCTAATTTATCGACATAAAATGTCCGCGGACTCGCATGACCACGCGCAATACTCTCAACTGCCTGTTTCAAATCGGGGCTAATATGCGGATACTCAAGTATGGCTTGCGGATGGACACCAATATTATTGTTAATAATAAATTCCAAACGTGCTAAACCGACACCATGATTCGGTAATTGGCAAAAATCAAAAGCCAACTGCGGATTACCAATATTCATCATAATTTTGGTCGATAAATCGGGTAAACGCCCCTGATGCACCTCGGTTACTTCAGTTTCTAACAAGCCATCATAAATACGTCCCTCATCACCCTCAGCACACGAAACCGTGACTAATGCCCCTGCTTGCAACACCTCAGTCGCGTTGCCGCAGCCGACAACCGCAGGCACACCTAACTCTCGGGCAATAATCGCCGCATGACAAGTGCGCCCACCGCGATTGGTGACAATTGCGGCGGCGCGTTTCATCACTGGCTCCCAATTCGGGTCAGTCATATCCGCTACGAGTACGTCACCCGGTTGAACGCTTTCCATCTGAGCAATATCGTGCACCACACGCACCGGGCCAGTACCAATTTTTTGGCCAATAGCACGCCCACGTGCCAAAACTTGGGCATTCCCTTTCAACTTATATTGATAAGTAACGTGACTCTGCTGTTGACTTTTTACCGTCTCGGGACGCGCTTGCAAAATATAAAGCTTGCCATCTTGGCCATCCTTACCCCATTCGATGTCCATTGGACAGCCATAATGCGCTTCGATAATCATGGCATAGCGTGCCAGTTCCAATACATCTGCATCAGCAATTGAGTAACGATTGCGCTTCTCAATAGGCACGGCAACGGTCTTAACACGTTCCGCCTGATCTGGTGCAGCAAATTCCATTTGAATTAATTTTGAACCCAGCGTACGCCGAATAATCGGCGCTTTGTTTAAACGCAAAGTGGGTTTAAACACATAGAATTCATCAGGATTAACCGCGCCTTGCACAACCGTTTCCCCAAGACCATAGCTAGATGTGATCAACACAACTTGATCAAACCCTGATTCCGTATCCAGAGTAAACATCACCCCAGATGCGCCACAATCCGAACGCACCATTTTTTGCACGCCGACAGAGATAGCGACCTCACTATGCGTGAAGCCTTTGTGCACACGATAAGAAATCGCGCGGTCGTTATAGAGTGAAGCAAAAACTAACCGTACCTTTTCTAAAATATCGTCAATCCCAGCCACATTCAGATAGCTCTCTTGCTGCCCGGCAAATGAAGCATCGGGCAAATCTTCAGCCGTAGCCGAAGAACGTACCGCAAACGACCCACCACTGTCACCGGCTAAACGCGCATAATGCGCCCGTACTTCAGCCTCCAACCTTGGGGGTAAAGGTGCAGCCACAATCCACTGGCGAATCGTGGCACCGGCTTCAGCCAAAGCCTTGACATCATCAACATTGAGCCCCTGCAAACGGGCATTAATTTTATCGGTCAATTGATGATAGGCTAAAAAATCACAAAAAGCCGCTGCAGTCGTCGCAAAACCACCTGGAACACGCACACCAGCGGCGGATAATTGCGAAATCATCTCCCCCAAAGAGGCATTTTTCCCCCCTACCCGGGGGACATCTTGGATGCGCAGTTGTTCAAAAGGAATAACATAAGGCTGAATATTTTCAGCAGAACCAGACTCAAGACTACTCATAGCACCTCGACTTGCAGATTAAAATTCAATCTATGCAAAAATATTTGCACAATTTATTTAAGCGATCTCTAATATTGAGCAAAATCGCTTAAATAAATTGGGCGCTGATATTTTACGACACCTGGCTTTTATAAATTGATTATGTCACTTACTTCCTCGCGTACTGTATTTATTGTGTCAGATGGTACAGGCGTTACCGCTGAAACTTTTAGTCATTCTATTCTGTCGCAGTTTGAAATGAAATTTCGACTAGTACGCGTCCCTTTCATCGATTCACCCATAAAGGCTTACGAAACCGTACAAAGAATTAATGATGTGTTTCGTAATGAAGGGCTGCGCCCAATGGTTTTCTCCACCTTAGTTGATCCTGAGATTAATCAGATAGTTGGGCAAAACCTAGGGATAACGATGGATTTATTTCAAAAATTCATTGAACCTCTGGAGCGCGAGCTTGGCATGAAATCAAATCACGCCATAGGACGTGTCCATCAAAATCTAGACTCGGCGGCTTATCGCAAACGCATCGAAGCGATTAATTTCTCCTTAGCGCATGATGACGGCCAAACCGATAAAAATTTAGAGCAAGCCGATATAATCCTTGTAGGAGTCTCGCGAAGTGGCAAAACACCGACCAGCTTATATTTAGCGATGCAATACGGATTACGCGCCGCAAACTATCCATTGATTCCGGATGATTTTGAGCGGGGCAAACTACCTGCACCATTACTTGCACATAAATCAAGAATTTTTGGGTTATCGATCGACCCGATGCGGTTATCAGAAATCCGTAACGAACGTCGGCCTGGTAGCCATTACGCATCGCTAGAAAATTGTCGCTATGAGATCAACGAAGCACAGGCCTTAATGCGTCGTGAAAATATCCAATGGCTATCGTCGACGCATAAATCCATCGAAGAAATTGCAACCACCGTATTACAAACCCTCAAAATTGAACCAGAGAACTAATAGCTTGCAACACTTCTCGTATGAATATACTTCTAGTATTCGATAAAATACGGCATCTTTTATTTATTTCAATCATGTTATGGACTTAGAACAAGCTCGGCACAATATGATCGAACAGCAAATTCGCCCGTGGAATGTGCTCGATCAACAGGTTTTAGATACGCTCTCGATTATTAAACGTGAGCATTTCGTGCCTGAAGCATTAAAAAACTTAGCCTTTGTGGATACTGCCTTACCGTTGCCACAAAAACAATCTATGCTGTCACCCAAGGTTGAGGCACATATCCTACAAGCAGTTAAACCCCAGAAACACGAGCAAGTCTTAGAAATAGGCGCCGGCTCGGGCTATCTTTCAGCGCTGTTAGCCTATCACGCACAATCGGTCACTAGCATCGAAATTTTTCCTGAGTTAGTCGAGTTTGCCCGACGTAATTTATCCAAATCATATATCGATAATGTCAATGTGATCGCAGGTAATGGCGCACGTGGTTGGGCTGGTAGTTATGATGTGATTTGCATTTCAGGTAGCTTAGTCACACTCCCACACATTTTCTTAAATCAATTAAATGTCGGGGGACGTATTTTTGCGTTTATTGGTGAAGCCCCAGTCATAACAGCACAGCTCATTACACGCACAGCAATAGATCATTACAGCCACAGTACGTTATTTGAAACCTATGTTGAACCACTGATTAACGTACCCTACTCGTCCCGTTTTGTTTTTTGATGTCAAGCATTGCATACATGTTCAGCAGGACGATACATCGCTACTTGCCCCCCGGCACAAACCCTAGTTAATCTTTTTGCAACACATTGCGATTACTGTTCCATTCTATAGACGTGTAGCCATGCTATACGTCGCATTTTTGCCCAAAATAGGCTACTGCCTCTGTTGCCCAACTCAGAAAAAGTGCTACCTAGGGAATTCCTGCAAATAAGCGTTTTTTGCAAGTGTTATCGCACAGCCTACCCCTATACTAAGACCGCTGTACCGAGTCAGCATATATGGCAACTACCGTTTTCGAGCACCGCCAACATAAAGATTGGCGGGTATAACAAGTTGTGCAGAGCTCTTCCAG
>JBIKXM010000025.1:0-8486 GCA_044355755.1 Burkholderiaceae bacterium
CATTTCCGTCGGCTCGCAAAAGACGTTGAGATACTGACCGCAACGGCTGAAAATATTTGTCGCATCGCTATGCTCAAAATAACGCTTGCTAAATTACGATGAATTTATTTCAAGACGACTTCTCAATATCTTGCCGTTAAACTCGGTTACCAGGAAGGCTTGGGTGATGCTTTGGTAGTTTTTAAAAGCGGCAAAAAGATATATGCGCCGTTTTCATGGTGGGAGTGGAATTTTAAATGGATGCATGAGCAAGGAAGGTTACGTGATTACATCACGCAAATGCAATATCTCCTCATAATTGGGGCACTGATAAGTGTTGTAATTGCTATATACGTTGCTTATCGCCGTAGCTCAAAAAATCACCTGCCTGACGATTTACACGGTTCAGCACGCTTTGCTACAGAAGAAGACATAGAGAAAATGAAGCTCATTTCGTATGAGCATAAAAAAGGACTTCTTCGAAAGCGAACGATAAAGTATCGCGCAACAGGTGTTTATGTCGGTGCGATACAAACCAAATCTGGCTTAAAAGTACTACGCTATAACCATTCAGCACATGTTTTATGCTTTGCACCAAGTCGAAGCGGGAAGGGTGTTGGCTTAGTTTTGCCTACTTTGCTTTCTTATCCACACAGCACAGCGGCAAATGATGTTAAAAAAGAAAATTTTGAACTGAGTAGTGGATTTAGGCACCGTTCTGGCTCATTAGTGATTTGTTTTGATCCAACTTCTGTAAATCAAAAAAGTATAGATGGTCAAAGCATCTATAACGCTTCTTCTGGTTGGAATGTATTAGACGAAATCAGGCTATATTCCGAGTATGAGGTGATGGATGCACAGAATATTGCTGGTGCTATTGCAGATCCAGATGGGGAAGGAATGTCTGACCACTGGGTGAGTACATCTTATGAATTACTGACAGGGGTAATTTTGCATATTTTGTACTACGAGCGTGATAAAACTTTATCAGGCGTGGCAACCTATTTAGCGGATCCATCATTTGATGATCCAGAACAGATGTATCTGCGTATGCTCAATGCAGAACATGACCCAACAGGCAAAATGAATTGGAAAGATTCGAGCGGAAACAAAACAAAAACGCATCCTAATGTTGCCATATGCGCTCGTGCAATGCTCAACAAAGAAGAGAAAGAACGCAATAGTGTGTTGTCTAGCGCAAAAACTAGACTTAGACTTTATACAGAGCCTATTGTTGCTAGAAATATAGCGCGTTCAGATTTTAAGATGCGTGATTTAATGAATCACGATAAGCCTGTATCTTTATACATTGTTGTTCCGCCTTCCGATAAGGAGCGTTTGCGACCATTGCTTAGGCTGTTCTTTACATTTTTAATACAGCGCTTAGCAGCAGATATGGAGTTTGATGATGGACAAAACGCAAAAAATTATTTGCATCGCTTGCTATTGCTGATTGATGAATTGCCGTCTTTGAAGAAACTAGAAATCCTGCAGGATGGTTTATCTTATATTGCCGGTTACGGAATCACGGCATTTCTTTTTGCCCAGGACACCATTCAACTAAAGGGTATTTATGGCGAGAAAGAGAGTATTACAAGTGGTTGCCAATTGCGGGTTGCCTTTGCACCTAATACATTAGAGACAGCGCAGAACTTATCAAGTATGACAGGAATAACGACGCGTAAACGCCAAAATGTTTCATACTCAGGCAATCGTATTAGCGCCATGTTAGGACAAATGAGTGTTTCAGAAGATATGGTTGAAAGAGAACTCCTCACAGCAGATGAAGTGATGCGCTTACCGCGTGATGAATTGCTTGCATTTAATGCGGGTCATCCGGTTATCCGAGGTAAAAAGATTTACTACTACAACATACCTGCATTCCTTAAAAGAGCGAGTATTTCGCCGCCAAGTCGTGTAGCGATCAATTATGAGAAAGACGGAAAACCAGCCCATCACTGGATAATGCTGTTATGTGAGCGTGTGCAGGGTAGTATGGATTTTGATGTAACGATCAATTCTTATGATATTTATCCTTCTGTGAATGTCGTCGTTAAACAAGAAGATCTCGATCAAGATATTGTTTTGTCGTTTGACTATGAACTCATTGACATGAATGGCAAGGCGGTCGATAGAATGATTACGACAGAAGATCTACATTTCCGTATACGTCCAAAAAACTCTATTGACGGCTTCGACCCATTAGAAGCATATGAGGTACATTTTTTAGTAAGTGATCAAAAAAACTATCCAGGGCTAACAACGACAGGTTTTTTCCGTGATATGTCAATCTATGAGCGCGATACACGCCGTGCTGTAAAGAAACACTTCTATGAGCTAGAGCAAAAAACAGGTAAAGAGATCGATCTTAAATTTGAGAAAACTATTGCCGGAAAAAGATATAGCGGCACTGTACTGATGCATACAGAAAAATATGTAGTCTTACAAAAAGGTGAAGATAGGATATCGCTACATCGTAAACAGAAGATTGATCAAATTCCAGCGATTGGGAGTGATGCAACGATTGTTTATCACGGTAAATGTGGAAATATAATTTAATTATTTTTTAATATATGAAAATAAATATCGCTTCACTACTTTGGTTTTTATTAAGTACATGCCAGGCTACGGAGCTGGGTTTGTTGATGGAGAATTGTGCTCCACGTGTTCATCCAACTACATTGAAAGCGCTGATTCGTACCGAATCTAAAGGAAGCTTATACGCTATTGCTGATGCAGGGCCAGCCCACTTGCCATGGAGAATACGCAAACACCAAGTGCGTAGTTTTTTTCCTAAGACTTTAGAGAAAGCGGAAAAATTAGCCGATGAGCTTATTGGAAAGGGCCATATTGTTGCGGTTGGGTTAACTCAAATCAGCAGCCGTAACCTAGAAAAATTTGGTTTTACCCTGAAACAGGCATTAGATCCTTGTGTTAATTTGTATTTAAGCGAAAAGATACTGGCCAATTTTTATAAGCGCGCTTTAAAACAATACAAATCACAAGATCAGGCATTGCTTGCTGCAATTTCAGCCTATAACACTGGAAATTTTTATGATGGTTTTTCAAATGGCTATGTAATGTCATTCATCGCGCATGCTAGTGAAATGGTTGGCCAAAAGAAACGATCTTTAGCCCAGTTTTCTTCATCTATAAATAAACCGAAAATTTCAAGGGGGCATAAGAATGAAAAACTATTCGAAGCCAAGTTAGCTTCTATCGAAGCCGATTTCTGATTTTTATCCACAGAAAATTGGATAATTTTTTAAGATTCTTCCTGCACAAGGAAAAACTATAGGGGGTTACCTTGGTATCCCATCGAGTAAAAAAATTGATTATAGAGCGATTTGGAAGGTCAATTTTTGCTCAGTTGCGTATATAGCGACCTCTTTGACAAAAATTGCCTAGCATTTTATTTCTCGTCAATAGTGTTTAGGTTTTCAAATCGTGCTTTTGAGCGAGTGACTACCTCATGCAATTTCTGTTCCAGTAATTTTTTAGTTGGTAAGCCAGTCATATATTCAGCGACATGAATACCGCTTTGGCTCAGTTCTAGTAATTCAATTTGTTCATGCTTTTTGCCAGTACATAAAATAATGCCTAGCGGTGGCGCTTCATCTTTTTCTTGCTCGTTTTTTGCAAGCCATCGCAAATATAATTCCATCTGCCCCTTATCTTCTGCTTTAAAATCTCTCATTTTTAACTCTATGGCAATGATTCGTTTAAGCTTTCTGTTATAAAATAACAGGTCGATATAGAAATCGTCATTATCGATTTGTATTCTTTTTTGTCTTGCGACAAAGGTGAAACCAGCACCAAGCTCCAATAAGAAGCTTTCTAACTCTCGCAGAATAGCGTCTTCGAGATCTTTTTCTATATAGCGATCTTGTAAACCAATAAAATCAATGAGATACGGGTCCTTCAGGACTAAAGAGGGTGATAGTAGATCAGAGTCTCGCAGTGCGTTTAGTTCTTGTTTGATTAACTCGTCAGGCTTGCGTGATAAGGCCGTGCGCTCAAATAACATTGAGTCAAGACGCTGCTTTAGTGTTCGAACGCTCCACCTTTCAAGACGGCACATTTCAGTATAAAACTGCCTTTTAAGGTCGTCTTTAATATATATTATGGTATGAAAGTGGCTCCATGCCAATTGTGCAGACAGTGTTGACACAATTTCTTCTTCTGGAAATGTCTCAGCAAAACGCATCATATGGTGTAGATTTCTTTTGCTAAATCCGCGGCCATGTTCTGTCTCTAGTTGCTGAGCTAAGGTTATTATGATTTGTTCGCCATATTCAGCGCGTTCACCTTGTAGTATCTCAATATGAATACGCCGCCCAATACGCCAATAGAGCATCGTTAGAGCTGAGTTAACAGCAACGGCTAATCCTGATTTAGCCTCATTGATGAGGTGGCGGATATCTTGGACAAGTCCTATTGAATTCGTGCTGACCTCTAAAGTCAGCGATCCTTTTTTGGCATTTTTAGGCATGTGCTTCGATTTCTTCATCATTATCTACAACACCAAGAGCAATAGCTGTTTCAATGATCGCATCTAGTCCTCTAGGTTCAGGACCTTTTATACCATATTGCGTGTATCCATTATTGAAAATAATTTCCCCGCGCCACATTTTATGGCGACGCTCCTCTCCAAGATAAAGCGGTTCAATGCCATATTCTTTTCCATGTCTGGCAATGAATTTTGTATAGCGACAAACTTTCCTAAATGATGTTTCTGCATCAAAGTCGCGCTGAGATTGAAACCTAATTCGATTGCCTGTCAGTAAATTAAATTTACCAAATGTCATGATATGAGACCTAGAGTCTTTGCCCCACTGTATTGTCCAGATTGCATTGAAGTTATAGCCACCTTTGATACGATTGATATAGCATTCACAGTGCCCATTTATATCAGGTGTGACACCAGGGCCTTCGAAATAAGCTATCCAGAATGTTTCCCCGACCCGCATATTGCGAAGGGACGCTACACGGTAGCATTCGAGGCGTAGTTTATGCATCCACTCGTGGGCATCGATATCAATAGGTTCAAACGTTTTCACAGCGCTTTGCTTGCAAGTTTATAAAGCATTCGTTTAAAGCACTCGTAGCTTTATCGCCGAACCCATTAGCAATTGCTTTCTCAATATCAAACTCAATTTTTAGGTGATTGAGCATATTTTCTCTCCAGAAATTATTTGCATCAGACATCATAAATACCAATAATTTATTTATATCTAAACCAAGTGAATGGGCGAATTTTTTTAGCATAGAATTTTCTTCTTGCAGTGAAATAAGCAGGTCATATGTATCCATAATTTGTGTTCCTTTTTATTAGTGATGAGAAAACAAAATTAATCCTTGTACTCTCCTGGTAGGACAATGTCTTTAGTTATGAGCACATTGAATTTATAGCCAGGCTTTTGTTTCAAGGTAGGTGAAACTTGCATATTTCTTTGAATAAGCGCACCACTTACTTGACCAAGTTGTTGGCCAAGTGATGCTGCCATAGTTTGTTGGGTTGAAACAGCGCCATTGGGGGTCGCAGATTGCTGTGGTTGTGATAATTGGACACCTGCTGAAATGATGCTCATCATGAGCGCGCTGCCAAAAATCTTTAAATAATGGTTATCTACATCAGCGTCAAAACCTGCATAGCCAGCTTGATTGCTACCTGGCATTCCTTGTAAGGTTAGGCTGCTTCCATCAGGAAAAATAAGACGATTCCAAACAAGCAAAATACGTTCTTGACCGATAGCAACTTGATTATCATAAGTACCAATGAGTTTGCTGCCTTGTGGAATTAAAAGATATTTACCTGTTTTTGTGTCATAAACATTTTCACGAACTCTGGCACAGATTTGCCCTGGCAAATCTGAATTTATTCCACATT
Source organism: Burkholderiaceae bacterium (assembly GCA_044355755.1). Classification (GTDB taxonomy): domain Bacteria; phylum Pseudomonadota; class Gammaproteobacteria; order Burkholderiales; family Burkholderiaceae; genus JADYYQ01. Next base: position 5,870 of record JBIKXM010000025.1, read on the forward strand.
CCAATACTGCTGGAATGACCCAACCAGCTTTGATCTCATAGGGAGAAAGGGGTGCCTGTTTTATTTGCTTCAGGTAAGTTTGATTGAATTGAGCTAGCTCAGCTTCTTTGATAAAGCTTTCTTTACGAATTTGTTTATTAGGGTCGTCTTGAGCACCTTTTGCTGATGCTAGTGCTTGGTTAAGTTGATCCAATACATAAGTATTTTTAGCAGAAGATTTCCCTTCTTTGTTAGAAGCATCTAAAGCAACAGGAGCTGTTTCGATAAAATTTGCAGCTTCTAGTTCAGCTTGTAGCGCCATTTCATGCTTTTGTTGTTTTTGTTCTTCAATACGTTGTGCCGCAAGCACTTCAGGTGATATTTCTCCGTGTGCTGTAGGTTGAGTGGGGACTTTTACTTCAGGAACTGTGACTGTTTTATTGGGTGATTCAGTTGTGCCCTTATCTTTGCTGTTTAGATCAAAGTTATACGTTGATGATGTAGAGCCACTTGTATTGTTTTGGCTATTAGCCAAAAATGCTTGCCCGTCACCTGCACCCTTTATAGCGACATCAGGTTTAGCCGCCTCTGTTCGAATGCTGGCGGTAGCAGTGTCTTCTATTTTTTGTTCATCGCTTCTCGTATCGGAGGCGCTACTTGCTGAATCAATCGTGAATATCGAGAAAATAATAAAAGATAGTATTCCCAGTCCAAGCAGCAATACAAGCAACTTTGCCTTACCGGATAGCCGGGTAACACCTGTTACTTCTCCTTTAAGCTGAATGATGTCGGGGGAATCAAAAGGGTCTTTTTCTGTTTTCATGATGGACTTTTTATTTTGATTACCAAAACCAAGATTTTTTTTGGTTCTTTGTCCATACCAGTTTCACTTTAGATTGTGAGCTTTCAGTTCCTAAAATTAGGACAGCCTTGTCAAATAATTTATCGACGATGTAATAGGTTTGCTTTACCCGATAATTTACGATTTGTGGTTTATCGTCTTTATCTAGTAATAGAAGTACAGGCGCTTCTTCCGCTTTTATCTCTTGTGGCATTTGGATAAAGACGCGCGTTCCATCATTAAATACTCGTATAGGACTGAAACTTGTTTTGTCGCCTTCTATTTTGTAAGCAAAGTCGAGTTTTTCTATAGACAATAAGGGCAGATCTGAAACCAATAAATCTTCTTTAGCTTTAGTTGCTTTTTCAGCCAATTTTTCTTGCTCATCCCATTCCTGAGTCATATCTTGTGGATAATAAAAACCGACTCTATTAAGATAATCCTTTTCATTGGCACTGGCGTGTAAGCGCAAATGGTATGTGCGCCGATCTGTATTAACGATTAGATTAGTTTCAAGGTTAGAATCGGTTGGTTTTACAACAATATGAGTTACCACCTTTTCACCAGAGCCTGATTGGGCGCGTGCGATTTTCCAACGCACGTTATCACCAACAAGTGGTTTACCAATGACCATTTCACCTGGTTCAAGCTCAATATCACATGCACGCAGTGGCGCACAAGTTAATGTCGGTAAATACTGCCCGAATGGGAATAAAATCTTTCCTTCATCAGACATAATGGGTTTAGCGACACCTGTTTTTTGCCACTTTTTTGCCTGCGCAATGGAAGCATCCTCAAGGGTCAGAAATTTTTTTGTTTCTGAGGCAGCAAAACAACTTACAGATGTAATAAGCAAGCCAAGCATAAAAATTAATTTACTCATTTTTGTCCACTAAATCTGTTTTGACCAGGTAAATGCTGTTACAAAAAAGCCAGCAGGGTTCGCCCGAATTCCCTCTTCTGTATCCAGTGGGCTCACTTTAAATGTCAGGATGGCTTTCCAGCGTTCACGGCGTATTACTTCCCCTGCTAAATTTCGCCATGTTTCAGTCCATTCTATTTGCGATGTGTTTTCTGATGTCGGTAATGCCAGCGTAACTTCTGCTGATACTGTTTCTGTTGCTGCAGTCTTAAACGGCTTTCTTTCCTCATAATAAGCGTCTAAAGCATTTTTCGCCTGGCTTCCATCGATTACCCGTGCATAGACTCGTCTCATAAAATGCTTTTGTGCAAGATGATCACCAACAATCATGCGAGCGTCTTCAATCCATTGAATCATTTCCGCTCTTAACACACGCTTATTATCAATAGGGTGATCTTTATCAGCGGGACCAACGACAACCATATGGCCTATTTCATCTACGGCAATCGGTATAGGGATAAATTTGCTTTGAAGCATGTAATAGCCATTAAACCCCATCGAAATAGCTAATAATCCGGCTGTAATGCGCCAAGCCACTTGCCAGTTATATTTAGCGACCGCTTGATTGAGATAACGATCGTCCTGTTCTTGTTTATGTTCTATATACGGATTGCTTACTGTTTTTGATGGCATGATTTAGTCTCGAGTGTGGTGCATATCGATATGAGGTGATGCCGACCCGCTTGCATCTTGTGGGACATAACCTTCCAATCGTTTAATGCGTTCGTGCCATGGGTCTTTGGCGCTATTTTTATTAGGATTTGTTGAACCATTATCTGAAGATAATGCAGCTGTTGATGCATCGCCACTTGGTGACGCAGATGGTGCAGTAGGACTAGACATACTGCCACCCCTACTTGATTCAATACTGGAAG
>JBIKXM010000280.1:0-2502 GCA_044355755.1 Burkholderiaceae bacterium
TTGCTGATCCCAGTACGTTTGTAATTTGAGGATGATTTGTTGAAAAGTCAGCATTTTTAATCAAAAGAAGGTGTTTCGACACCGAGTACTTTATGCAGTTTGGTTGACGTTGTGGTGTATTGCAAGTGTATTTTCTTTTCTGGAAAAATATAATCCGCAGCCCCAAAAGCAGCCAGTGCGGCCTCATGGAAGCCGGATAAGATTAACTTCTTTTTGCCAGGGTAAGTATTAATATCACCGACGGCAAAAATGCCTGGAATACTCGTTTCAAACTTTTCCGTATCGACCATGATTTGTTTACGTTCGAGCGCCAAATCCCAATTCGCAATAGGCCCTAATTTTGGCGATAGCCCGAAAAAAACCAGTAAATCATCTAATGGCAGGCGGCGTGTTACGCCATCGTTACCCGTCACTTTAATTTGACTGAGTTTATTATGAGCGGTTTCAAATCCTGTAATTTGTCCGAGCATCAGTTGCATTTCCAATGCGGCACAATGTGCATGCATTTTGCTTACTGAGGCAGGGACAGCACGGAATTGGTCGCGTCGATGAATCAAGGTGACCGATTCGGCGATATCAATCAGCTTCAGTGTCCAGTCAAGCGCAGAGTCTCCACCACCAGCAATCACGACATGACGCCCGGCAAAGCGCGCAGGGTCTTTGATATGATAAAAAACTTGCTGGTTCGTAAATGCATCAATACCTTCTATCTTTAGCGTACGCGGTTGAAAGGCGCCCACGCCGGCGGCAATGAAAACCGTTTTAGTGATAAAGCGGGTACCGGTAGAAGTAGTTAAGTCAAAGCGTTTATCGTCGCGTTGTCTCAGCTCTGTGACCTCTTGCCCCAGATGAAAAGTAGGGGCAAACGGCTTAATTTGTTCAAGTAAATTATCAGTTAGCTCCTTACCTGTGCAGACAGGTACAGCCGGGATATCATAAATCGGCTTATCAGGATAGAGCTCGATACATTGCCCACCAACAACGGGCAAACTATCAATCACATGCGTTTTAACTTCTAATAACCCGAGTTCAAAAACTTGAAATAAACCGACGGGGCCTGCGCCGATGATGATGGCATCGGCTTCAATAATATGAGAGGGTGAAACTGCATTCATTCGTTTAGCGTTCTAGATACTGAAGTTTATCTTGCACATCTTTCCATTCGTCAGCATCAGGTAAAGAGCTTTTACTGCGTGTGATAGAAGGCCAATGTTGCACAAGTTCGGCGTTTAGTGGCGTAAAGTGTTGCTGGTCTGCTGGTACGTCGTCTTCCGCATAAATTGCATTGACTGGACACTCAGGTACGCAAACAGCACAATCAATACACTCATCTGGATCAATGACCAGAAAGTTGGGGCCTTCGCGGAAACAATCAACTGGGCAAACATCAACGCAATCGGTATATTTGCAACGTATGCAGGATTCTGTCACTACGTGTGTCATTTTAGATAACTCGAAAAAAAACTTAAAAGTTTGACCAATTGTTGCTCTTTGGCAAACTGGAGAATAATATGCGATTTTAACGTATCCCTCAAAATATCCATACGACTTATGGGAAACAGCATCAATCTTTGTATGTAGAGTACTTGCTGCCTTATATGATGAGTGCCTGCATCTCAAAATAAGAAGTAGTTTTATCTATTGAAACCACTAAAAAAAGGAGCATCAATGCCTTTGCCACCTCTGCCTACCGGTCCCGCTACTTTGATTCGGGCTGATCAGCTTACTCAATTTGTTCCCGCTACAAATTTATTAACCACAGTAGATGAGCCGGTGGCTAAAGAAAAAAATAACAAAAAACGTTCTAAATTACCCTTGCATACAGAAAAGATCGAGATTGCGACTACGAATAGTGAGCAGGTGGCGAGTGAACCCGCGACCAAGAATAAGAAAAAAAGTGCTCAGCAGGCGAGCAAGCTATTTGTATTAGATACAAACGTTCTGTTGCATGACCCTACATCAATCTTTCGCTTTGAAGAGCATGATATTTATCTGCCGATGATGGTATTGGAGGAGTTAGATAGTCATAAAAAAGGGGTGAGTGAGGTTTCGCGTAATGCTCGTAGCGTTAGTCGCTCCCTTGATAGCTTGATTGCGAGCGCGTCAGGCAAAATTGAAAAAGGGGTCTTGCTATCTTCATTAGGTCACAAAGATGCACAAGGGCGCTTATTTTTTCAAACCACTTTCACTCACATTAAGTTGCCCGATGGCTTGCCTCAAGGTAAAGCGGACAATCATATACTTGGTGTGGTACGTGCGCTGACAGAGCAATATCCTGGGCGCCATGTCGCTTTGGTCTCTAAAGACATTAACATGCGCATCAAGGCGCGTGCTTTAGGGCTGCCTGCCGAAGATTATTTCAATGACCAAGTTTTAGAAGATAGCGCCTTACTCTATGGTGGCATGCTGGCTTTGCCGGAAGACTTCTGGAGTAAGCATGGTAAAAACATGGAAAGCTGGCAAGATGCGAAAAGCGGTACGATGTACTACAGGGTAACCGGA
>JBIKXM010000026.1:0-8399 GCA_044355755.1 Burkholderiaceae bacterium
CATTTGAACAAATACAGGCACTGGATAAATTAGAAGCCTTTGCCAGTTTTTATGGGGCCGATTTTTACCAACTACCGCGCAATACCGGTACGGTTACGCTGGTACGACAGCCATGGACAGTTCCCGGCGCGCTTTTTTTAAGTGACGGTGCTGTTACAAACAAGCTGATACCCCTATACGCGGAACAGCAACTCGACTGGCAACTACAAAGCAGCGTATGAGCGTGTGATGTTTGTACACGAGTTACAAGAGATTGATTGGCGACAGCCGTGGCTGTCAATGCTAAGTCAATTGGGGCAAGCGATAGCTCAGGAAATTTTATCCGCAGCCAAGCCGGAGCAAGCAATGTTATCGATCTTGAATGCTTATGCACAAAGCTCGCCAATCTCGTTTGTCCCACAGTACGATTTACCGCCAGGTATCGCTTATGAATCACTGATTGAGACCCAGGGCAGCATTCCCACACGCATCAATCTACACGATTTTTTTAATGCCTTAATTTGGTTGCATTACCCATACGTCAAACTCCGCCTGAATCAGCTGCATGCGCAGCTGATTGCGGAATATGGCGTTGGACCGACGCGACAGCGGGTGCGTGACTTAGCCACCTTATTTGATGAAAATGGCTTGCTGCTGATGGGCGCCGATTCTAATTTCATCGCGGCGCTTACATCACGCCACTGGCAAGCAGTTTTTATCGAGCATCGTCCACAGTGGCATCAAGGCATACAGCTTGTACCTTTTGGCCATGCTTTATTGGAAAAATTAGTACGGCCATTTAAAGCGATTACGGCCCATACCTTTATATATAGTGCAGCTGATTGGCCCTCGATGTCAGACCATTGGCATACGGACAAAATCGCTGATACCGCACAGCATACACTCAGCCAAGCACTGCTACACCATATAAAATCAGAGCGGCGTTTTCATCCCTTACCGGTAATGGGAATTCCTGGTTGGCACCCAGATAATCAACAGCTTAATTTTTACCAAGACCCGTATGTTTTTCGAGGTTAAAATTGGTCGAGCAAAACCGACAAATACATATTCGCCATAGAATTTTTAATGAGGATGAGATGAAAAACACGCAAATGGTAGCCCAGCAACAAGATGCGGCGACAAATTTTCGTGAATTTGTGGGCGAGCGTCGCTTTGGGACAATTCTGGCCGATCCGCCTTGGCAATTTGAGAACCGCACAGGCAAAATTGCTCCCGAACATAAGCGCCTTAATCGTTATCCGACGATGACATTGGCAGATATTCAGGCTCTCCCTGTTGCCAAGGTAGCAGCAGATACCTGCCATCTCTATCTCTGGGTACCAAATGCCTTATTACCGGAAGGGCTAGCTGTGCTCAATGCTTGGGGATTCGCGTACAAAAGCAACCTCGTATGGCATAAGATCCGCAAGGATGGCGGACCAGATGGCCGAGGTGTAGGGTTTTATTTTCGCAATGTCACCGAATTGATCCTATTTGGCGTTCGCGGTAAAAATGCGAGGACACTTGCACCCGCTCGCAGCCAAGTGAATTTCATCGCCTCACGTAAACGCGAGCACTCGCGCAAACCCGATGAACTCTATCCGCTGATCGAGGCATGTAGCGCTGGGCCGTATCTTGAAATGTTTGCTCGTGGAGAACGTGAAAATTGGGTAGTATGGGGCAATCAGGCCAACAACACTTATTTCCCGACTTGGAATACCTATCAAAATCACTCACAAGCTGGTACAGCCTGCCCAACAATTGCTGTAACGTCATAATTTGCAGCATCAGAATACGATGACTCTGTGTAGTCCCTAAAGTAGTTTAGTCTGCTGAATACGGTTGCTGATTCCACGTATCAGGCGTTGCCGCGACCACTAATAATGGGCATGTCCCCATAACGCCACGGCGAATTCGGAGCGCAGCTTTCTCTAAGCTTGTAGTTGTTGATGTATTTAGGTCAATTGGAAGCTTTTGATTACGCTGGTCTTCGGGTAGCGTTGCCTGATAGCTATGCCACAATTGTTCTGCAAGCTGTTTGAGCTTTACCCTGTCCTGTGTGATGAGAACAGCGGCGGAAATGACTCCGGCCTCATGCCAAGCACGGTATGCTGATAAATCTCGATCTAGGTTGCCATCTTTGGCGTTCCACTCTACGTCCAGCGCCACGCGACCTTTGAAATTATCGACTAGATAACCTTCTTGGTATACTTCAGGAAGTCGTTCAATTATTTCGAGTTTTTTTGAGAGCAAAATACCCTGCGTACATAAGTCTACCCGGGTTTCCCTCCAGCCTCTGTCTGCGAACATTTGGTCGATTTCTTGAGCAATGTCTCCCCGGTTACCGCCGGCTCGAAGCCAGCGCTTCGGATCAAGCTGAAATAAACTTAAGACTTCGGTGATATCTGCCCATTCAGCAGGACACACTGAGCGTAAAACTGCCGCGGCAGAGCTTGTCTCAATAAACGCCCAACGGGTACGAATCTTAGGATCAAGCACAAAAGGGTCATCGTAAGTATTGGTATCGAACATGCTGAACAAATGAAAGAAGAGCGCGCATAATACTACATACGCATTTCCCACAGGGCGACCGTTGCTCCATCATGCCAGCAATATTTACTTTATGCGCTAACGAGTATTTTTTATTTTTAATTGATTATGCAAAATTCTGATTTAGGTACCCATAATTTAAGCACAGCACGTAGTTTACTGCTGACACCTTACGGTTTGGATGAGGTGCAATTATCTCGCTATTTATCTGATTTATTTACGCATCAGGTTGATTATGCTGATTTGTACTTTCAATACACTCGTAGTGAAGCCTGGAGTTTAGAAGAGGGTATCGTCAAATCAGGCAGCTTCAGTATCGATCAAGGAGTAGGGGTCAGGGCTGTTGCACAAGATCGTACGGCCTTTGCTTATTCAGATGATATCAGTGCATCGGCATTGCATGCTGCTATCACGACGACCCGCTCGATTGCGCAAGCCGGTCCAGGGCAAATCAAATTACCTAAGCGTTTTTCAGCCAAATCTGGGCACGCACTGTATGCCGCGCAAGATCCATTAAATATATTGTCTGCGGCAGAGAAAGTTGCGCTACTTGAACGGATTGAACGATTAACACGTGCGCGTGACCCGCGTATCTCTCAGGTAATGGCTAGTTTGGCGGGAGAATATGATGTGGTACTAGTCGCCCGTAGTGACGGATTACTTGCTGCCGATGTACGCCCTCTGGTACGTTTATCGTTGACGGTAATTGCACAGCAAGGCACTCGTCGCGAAACCGGTTCATCCGGAGGCGGTGGACGATGTGACTATACTTATTTCACTGATGCCGTATTAAACAAGTATATTGATGAAGCCGTATCGAGCGCATTGATCAATCTTGAGTCCCGCCCTGCACCCGCTGGCACCATGACCGTGGTATTAGGCCCTGGTTGGCCGGGCGTACTATTACACGAAGCCATAGGACATGGTTTAGAAGGCGATTTTAATCGCAAAGGATCCTCCGCTTTTGCCGGAAAATTAGGCCAGCAAGTGGCCGCTAAAGGCGTGACCGTAGTCGACGATGGTACGCTGGCCCAGCGTCGTGGTTCATTGAATATAGATGACGAGGGCAATCCAACCAGTTGCACCACCTTAATTGAAAATGGCATACTCAAAGGCTACTTACAGGACAGTTTAAATGCTCGTTTGATGAATATGCCGGTGACCGGCAATGCACGACGTGAAAGCTATGCCGCTCTGCCTATGCCCCGCATGACCAATACCTATATGTTAAATGGCGCTTACGATCCGCATGAAATCATTGCTAGCGTCAAACAAGGACTATACGCTGTTAATTTTGGTGGCGGACAAGTAGATATTACCAATGGAAAATTTGTATTTTCTGCATCCGAAGCGTATTTGATTGAAAATGGCAAAATCAGCCATCCTGTCAAAGGCGCGACACTGATCGGTAGTGGCCCTGAATCGCTGAAACAAGTGAGTATGATCGGCAATGATATGGCGCTCGACTCAGGAATTGGGGTATGTGGTAAAGAAGGACAAAGTGTGCCGGTTGGCGTTGGTCAACCAACCTTACGCATAGACAATATGACGGTTGGCGGCACCCATTTTTAAGAACCAAGACGATGTTAAAAAATACCGATGATGTACGTATTCGTGAGCTCAAAGAATTACTGCCGCCTGCGCATTTAATTCAAGAGTTAGCGTGCTCAAAAGAAATCGCGAATACCATTTATGAATGCCGTTTAGCCTTGCATCGGATTTTGCATGGCATAGATGATCGCTTAATCGTGGTCATAGGCCCCTGCTCGATACACGACTCACAAGCCGCACTCGAATATGCCCAGCGTCTAGCAGTCCAGCGCGAACGTTTTGCCAATGAATTAGAAATCGTCATGCGTGTGTATTTTGAAAAACCACGCACGACGGTTGGCTGGAAGGGATTAATTAATGATCCCTATATGGATAATAGTTTTCGTATCAATGAAGGCTTACGTATCGCGCGTACTCTATTACTAAAGATTGCGCAGTTGCAGCTGGCCACTGGCACAGAATTCTTAGATGCGATCAGCCCGCAATATATTTCTGATTTAGTGAGTTGGGGCGCGATTGGCGCGCGCACGACAGAAAGTCAGGTACATCGGGAATTAGCTTCTGGACTATCTTGTCCGATCGGTTTTAAAAATGGTACGGATGGTAATGTCAAAATTGCTATCGATGCCATTAAAGCAGCGATGCATCCGCATCATTTTCTCGGCGTCACCAAAGGCGGGCACTCGGCTATCGTCTCCACTCGCGGCAATGAAGATTGCCATATTATTTTACGCGGCGGTAAAACCCCGAATTATGATGCAACACATGTGCAATTAGCCAGCGAAGCGATGTCGGCTACAGGTTTGACGCCACGTTTAATGATCGATGCGTCACATGCGAATAGTAGTAAAAAACATGACAATCAGATGCTGGTATGCGCAGATATCGCACACCAAATTAGATCAGGTGAAAACCGCATCATCGGTGTCATGATCGAATCCCATCTGGTAGCCGGTCGGCAGGATCACGTACATGGTATGCCGATAGATAATCTGATTTATGGGCAAAGCATTACTGATGCGTGTATCGGGTGGGGCGACTCAGTCACCCTATTAGAAACCTTAGCTGAGGCCGTCAGAACACGCCGAGGTTTGTGAGCTATGCATAAAGATGGTTGAAGAACGATCTGATGCTCTGCATTAGGATAATCAGGCCATTGCATAACCGTCGCGCGCGATCAAAAGACAAGGCGTATGGGCCAGGATAGGATTTCATACAGCATAGCTAAACACCGATATAGCCGACTCGACTTACAAGTCGAGTCGTGAGCCGAAGCCCGAGTACCGCGCAACACAGCATTTGAGTCGCGCAGCAGATTGTGCAACGGTCTCATATTGTGTGCGCTCTATCGTTGCCGATTCCACAACACATCGCCTACGCCTTCTTGTTGATTAAAGAAACGCGCTAAGATGAAGAGCAGATCAGAAAGGCGATTGAGATAAATCTGCGGCAGATGCCTCATATTTTCGATTTTGCCCAAAGCAATCAAGCTACGCTCGGCACGCCGACAAATCGTGCGACAAATATGCGCTTGTGCCGATATGGCCGTCCCGCCTGGCAAGATAAACTCTTCTAAGCGTGGTAGTGCGTTGTTGTATAACTCTATCCACTGTTCTAATTGGGCTATTCGGTCTTCTTTTAATAAGACCGAGTTAGGGATACACAACTCTCCGCCTAAATCAAATAAATCATGTTGAATGCTATATAACAATCCCTGAGAATCATTCGATAAGCGTGCGCACATGAGTAAACCGATATGTGAATTAAGCTCATCCACTTCACCTAGTGCATGAATCCGTAATGAATCTTTTGAAACACGTGTCCCATCACCCAAGCCTGTCATGCCATTGTCACCGGTACGTGTCGTAATGATAGAAAGGCGTTTACCCATATTTCCTTCTTAATCTAAGACTGTCGCCAATAGATCTCAAGCTCGTTATGTGCCGCTGTAATAATCGCACACCAGCCCCCATGGTTAACTGTCTTTTCAAATCGACGCACAACTGTAACGAGTGGGCCAAAGACAAGCAGTATGCAAAAAACGGCTTTTTATATCGCATAGCCATACACCATATAGGCCGATTTGCCAGACCAGACAGCATGAAGCAGCAGAGTATATATAGCGTACATCAGGATTCCGAGCAGCCGCATTTAGACCACACAGCAGGCTATGCAACCGTCTCATTTTGCTTCATCTAATAGCAATTTAATATCTTGCACCAACAGCGCAACCTCTAGCCCTTGACGCACAAACAACCTTATACGCCCCTGCGTATCAAACACATAGCTGCCCGAAGAATGATCGATGGTATAGCTCTTTCCCTGTGCATCGGGAGTCTTCTGTTCAGTATAGATTTTAAAATCAGTCGCTATTTTTTTTAACTCGGCAATATCTCGTGGACGCAAAGCGATAAAGCTTGGGTGAAAACTATGGACATATTGGGTTAATAATGTGGGAGTATCCCGTTCCGGATCTAGACTGACTAAAATGACCTGTAACTTATCCGCATCTGGGCCAAGCTGTTGTTGCACTTGGCGCATCGTAGCTAGCGTGGTGGGACATATATCGGGACAGTGGGCATAACCAAAAAACAGCCAGACCACTTTGCCACGAAACTCGGCTAATTGACGCATACGCCCCTGGCTATCTGGCAAGTGAAAAGTGGCACCGATTTGCGTTTGCCCCGTAATATCGGTACTGTTGAACGCGGCTTTGCGTTCGCAACCTGATAACAAGCACAGTAAGAGTAGGATATAGCACGATAGCAGGCGACTTAATTTTGTCATGATAAATAATGGTCAACTAACAGCGCAAAAAACAACAGCGCAAGATAAATAATTGAATATTTGAAAGTGCGCCGAGCCAATGTATCAGAGTAATGCTGATACAGACGTACAGCATACCTAATGAAAATAGCATCCAAGATTAATGCTGTGACTAAATAACCTATCCCGCTCATACCATAAATAAAGGGTAATAACGACGCGGCACTCATGATTAAGGTATATAACAGGATGTGTAATAGCGTGAATTCTTTGCCATGTGTAATCGGTAACATAGGTAAGCCAGACTCAGCATAATCATGGCGACGATAGAGCGCCAGCGCCCAGAAATGCGGGGGCGTCCAAGTGAAAATAATCAGCACCAAAATCCATGCCTCCGGTGATACCTGATTCGTCACCGCAGCCCATCCCAATGCGGGTGGCATGGCACCAGATAGGCCGCCAATCACGATATTTTGCGGGGTGATCGGTTTCAATAATAAGGTATAAATGATGACATACCCAATAAATGTAGCGAATGTCAGCCACAAGGTCAGTAAGTTAGTATAAAAATACAGAAACACCGCTCCAGTGACGCCGATAATCAGCGAAAACAGCATAATTTGTGCCGCCGACAATGTTCCTTGCGCCGAAGGACGCCAAGCGGTGCGCTGCATTTTGGCATCGGTGTGCTGCTCTACTAAACAATTCAGCGCAAATGCTGCACCCGCAAGCAAAGCAATCCCTAAACTACCGCCGATTAGCACAGACCAAGACACGCCATTCGGGCTCGCCAATAACATTCCAATTACCGCACAAAATACAGCCAGTTGTGTCACACGCGGTTTAGTCAGCACCCAATAAAGTGCTACGGTTTCTTGCCATCTTGGCTTGTTATACATCATGATAAATATGAATTTTGTAGAAATGAGTCAGGACTTACGTAAAATTGTTCCAGCCAAGCATACCACTACAGACCGTACGCTCTACACAGCGTCATCCCTGCCCCACAAGGCAGCAATCGTACTCGAACGGCTTTGTATAGCCCTATAAGTTTAATTGGAGCGGCATACAAGATAATTAATACGAATCAACAGGAACACTAGCAAGGCTGCACCAGCGTTATGCAGGATAGCGCCGATCAACGGCCATTGCAAAGAGATATTGGTAATACCCGTCACTATTTGCAAGATGAGCACCGCGCTCAAGCGATAGGCGAGTGAGCGCAATAGCGAATGCTGTCCTAGTAAATAAATTAATCTAGCGAGCACGCAAAACGTGACCCCAGCCAAAACCCGATGTAACCAATGAATCGCGGTTAAGGCCGGCATCGTAATCATGTTGCCAGCCGCATCTTTGCCTAAATCTCGCCATAGGGTAAAACCTTGTGCAAAATCCATTTCAGGCAACCACTGCCCATGACATAAAGGAAAATCAGGACACGCTAATACCGCATAATTTGTACTGACCCAGCCGCCTGATGCAATCTGCAACACTAATATCGCCAGCGCAAAAATAGCCCAATATGTTAGAGATCTCGGCACAACAGGCGGCAT
>JBIKXM010000027.1:0-8217 GCA_044355755.1 Burkholderiaceae bacterium
TTTTGCATAGTTTACGTACTTATCAAGGTGAACCGCATCGCTTGCAAACGGTTGCGATTATTAATCAGGTCGAATACATCGACGATAGCAAGGGTACCAACGTCGGGGCGACATTAGCCGCATTAAATGCGATTGCGACAGATAAACAGGACTTACGCAAAACTATCTCGATAAGGCATGCCGACGCAGATACTACACAAGTCGTACAGCAAGGAGACGCCACATTGCTGGAGCGGTGTGGCGTCAGTCCTGATAAAAAAATCATACTAATTGCCGGTGGGGTCGCTAAAGGGCAAGACTTTTCTCCGCTGGCGGCTGTAGTGGCACGCTCGGTACGCGCAGTCTTGCTGATCGGTCAAGATCGCATGCTGATCGAGCAAGCATTGATAAAACAGGTCGATGATACGGTGCTATTTGCACACTGTGCCTCACTCCCTGAAGCAGTCCGACAAGCGGCAGCGCTCGCGCAATCCGGGGACAGCGTTTTACTCTCGCCTGCCTGTGCCAGCTTTGATATGTTTCGCGACTATGTTGATCGTGCACAATGCTTTATCGGCGCGGTGCAGGATTTGCAAATGGCTGCGGGAGAAATTGTATGATGCGCAGTCAATCCATCAGACAAGGTGCTCGCTTTGGGCAGTCGCGGATGATGCGCTACGACCAACTGCTGCTGGGGGTTACTTTGCTGCTGTTGGCATTCGGTGTCGTCATGGTTTACTCGGCTTCGGTCAGTCTGCCAGATTCGCCACGTTATGCGCAACTTCAGGGAACGTATTTCTTAATGCGGCATAGCATTGCTATCCTGATCGCGCTGCTTGCTGGATTATTGGCTTTTCGTATACCTATTGATATCTGGGATAAAATCGCGCCGAAATTGTTTTTATTAGCGTTGGTCTTACTTGTGCTGGTTCTTGTTCCCCATGTTGGTAAAGGTGCGAATGGCGCACATCGCTGGATTTCATTTGGCATCCTGAATTTCCAACCCTCCGAATTAATGAAGCTCGCAGTTGTGCTCTATGCCGCTAACTATACAGCTCGCAAACAACAGTATATGCACAGTCTGCGTAAGGGTTTAATCCCGATGGGGATTGCTGTGATTATGGTTGGATTATTGTTATTAGCAGAACCCGATATGGGCGCATTCATTGTCATCGCGGGGATTGCCCTGGGTATCCTATTTCTTGGTGGCATTAATGGCAAAATTTTTGGTGGCTTGGTGCTACTCGGGCTAAGTACTTTCTCTCTCTTGATTACCTTGTCTCCTTGGCGCCGAGAGCGCATTTTTGCCTATCTTGACCCTTGGCGTGAGGACTACGCTTTGGGCAAGGCGTACCAGTTAACCCATTCATTAATTGCATTTGGGCGTGGTGGCTGGTCTGGTGTCGGTTTGGGCGGGAGCGTAGAAAAACTGAATTATTTGCCCGAAGCGCATACCGATTTTGTTTTGGCTGTGATTGGTGAAGAGTTGGGATTTATTTGTGTATTCTTAGTGATAGCTGGATTATTTTGGATAGTCCGTCGGGCATTCCAAATTGGCCGATTTTCGCTGCAATGTGATCGCTTGTTCGCCGCGTTAACTGCTCAAGGGATTGGTATTTGGATTGGCTGGCAATCGTTTATCAATATTGGCGTCACACTTGGCGTCTTACCAACGAAAGGTTTAACCTTGCCCTTACTTAGCTACGGTGGTTCAGGTATTTTATTAAATGTCATGGCATTGGCCATCCTACTCCGTATTGATTGGGAAAATCGTGTGTTGATGCGGGGGGGCAGGAAATGAGTACCGCAAAACATGTATTAATGTTGATGGCCGGTGGTACTGGTGGGCATATCTTTCCTGGTCTGGCAATTGCGCACTATATGCGTGAGCGTGGCTGGGAGGTGGTGTGGCTAGGTAACAAAAAAGGCATGGAAGGTAAATTAGTACCACAACATGCTATTCCAATGCATCATGTTGCTTTTGGCGGTTTACGCGGTAAAGGCTTATTCACAAAACTATTGCTGCCGTTCACACTATTACGCGCTTTATATCAGAGCTATAAAATCATACGAACCGTACGACCCAATGTCGTACTCGGGATGGGCGGCTATATTTCGTTCCCAGGTGGGCTTGTGGCTCGCTGTATGGGGCTTCCTTTAGTCACACATGAGCAAAATGCTATTCCAGGTTTAACTAATCGCTTATTAGCAAAATTAGCCACGCAGGCGCTTTGTGCTTTTCCTGATAGTCTGGCAAATGCGCTTTGTGTCGGTAATCCGGTCCGGCGTAGCTTATTTGCTCTCCCTCCGCCTGAACAGCGTTATGCTCAACGTTCCGGGCCACTGCATATATTGGTTGTTGGGGGTAGCTTAGGTGCTACCGCATTAAACCAAATCGTGCCAGAAGCACTCGCTTTGTTACCAGTAAAAGAGCGGCCGTCTGTTACGCACCAATCAGGGGCAGCCCAATTGGCTGCATTATTAGAAAACTATGCCAAAGCTAATGTAGAAGTCAAAGCATCTGACTTTATTGAAGATATGGCTGAGGCTTATGCTGAGGCGGATTTAGTGATCTGTCGCGCCGGCGCAATGACCGTGGCAGAAATTGCGGCAGCAGGTGTGGCAGCATTATTTATTCCTTTTCCATTTGCTGTGGATGACCATCAAACCCACAATGCCAAAACATTAGCCCAAGCTGGCGGCGCATTCCTAGAACAACAGCGCGATTTAACCGCAGGACGTTTGGCCGAATTTTTACGTGGATTAACACGCAAACAACTAACTAAGATGGCTGTACTAGCTAAACAACAAGCAAAACCCAAAGCAACCACGCAAATCGCGCGAGCCTGTGCTTTAGCAGCTATGCCTGGCTATTATCAGAGCACACAATTGGAGAAAAATTGAAACACGTTATTAAGCACATTCACTTTGTTGGCATTGGTGGCTCAGGCATGAGTGGTATAGCTGAGGTGCTACTAAATTTGGGTTACCGCATCAGTGGCTCAGATTTGACCCTGAGTCAAACCACTGCAAATCTCAGTCGGCTCGGCGCCACAATTAAACAAGGGCATGCTGAGGAAAATATTGCCGGAGCAGATGCCATCGTTACTTCAAGCGCGGTAACCGAAGATAATCCAGAGGTGCTGGCTGCAAGGCAAGTTCGTATTCCGGTGGTGCCGCGTGCCGTCATGTTAGCTGAGTTGATGCGCTTGAAACAAGGTATTGCGATTGCTGGGGCACACGGTAAAACCACGACAACCAGTTTAGTGACATCGGTATTAGCTGAAGCAGGATTAGACCCAACGTTTGTGATAGGTGGTCGCTTAAACTCTATTGGTACACACGCACGCTTGGGTACAGGAGATTTCATTGTCGTCGAGGCAGACGAGTCAGATGCTTCGTTTCTCAATCTGCATCCAGTGATAGAGGTCATTACGAATATTGATACAGACCATATGAGTACTTATGGTCATGACTTACACAAATTGAAACAGGCATTTATCGACTTTACGCAGCGCTTACCTTTTTACGGTTTAGTCGTAGCCTGTATTGATGATGAACACATACAGTCTATTTTGCCGAGCCTGACTAAGCAAGTTATCACTTACGGTCTTGCAGAAGAAGCTCAGTTTCGTGCGGTCGATATACGTGCAGATCATGGCCTGATGCATTTTACGGTACTGCGCAAAAATGGTATGCCACTGCCAAGTTTGTCAATCACCTTGAATCTACCAGGGGTACATAACGTACGCAATGCATTGGCGGCGATCGCGATTGCGACAGAATTAGAAATTGATGATGCGGCTATCCTGTCTGCTTTAGCCAAATTTACCGGTGTCAACCGTCGTTTTCAAAACTATGGCAAACAAGCCCTGGCGAACCAAGGGGCCTATACTTTGATTGACGATTATGGACATCACCCGACGGAACTTGCTGCAACCTTAGCGGCTACTCGTGCAGCCTTTCCAAATCAGCGTATCGTCCTAGCATTTCAGCCGCATCGTTATAGCCGTACGCGCGATTGTTTTGAAGATTTTGTACGGGTGCTGTCCACGACAGATGTATTGCTTCTCACAGAAGTCTATGCAGCTGGGGAAGCACCAATTGTCGCCGCAGATGGACGTGCTTTAGCACGAGCCGTGCGGGTCACTGGAAAACTCGAACCGCTGTTTGCCGAAACACTTGACCAGACACTGGCGGTCTTATCTGAAACGCTTTGTGATAATGACATCTTACTGATTGCCGGCGCGGGCTCAATTAGCGAGCTACCTGCACAGCTGATTGCCTGGTCTAACACTTTTCAAGCAGCTGCGCATCCGTGCAGTGCAGACATTCATATTGCCAAAACTTCATCCATAGCGCATTTAACCTGCCAAACTCAACCGTTAATCGGAGAGCAGGTTATGCCATCAAATTATTTAGGAGGACAACGATGATTAATTATGGAAAAGTAGGCGTTCTTTCAGGCGGATATTCTGCAGAACGCGAAATCTCTCTTATGTCAGGCAAAGGTGTATTAACCGCCTTACGTGAACAAGGGATTGATGCCCATGCTTTTGACCCAGCGCAACATACGCTGGCAGAATTAGCACAACAAAAATTTGATCGCGTATTTATCGCATTACATGGTCGCTACGGTGAAGATGGGACGCTACAAGGGGCACTTGAGCAGCTCCATATTCCGTATACCGGCAGTGGTGTCATGGCCTCAGCATTAGCCATGAATAAAGCAATGACTAAGTATGTTTGGCAAGCGAATGGCTTATTAACGCCACGCTTTAAACTGCTTCGCGCAGACAGTAATTGGTCAAAAATCGTTGAAGAGTTAGGTTTACCGTTGATTGTTAAACCCGCTCTCGAAGGTTCCTCGATAGGATTAAGCAAGGTAACAAAATTAGCTGAATTGC
This sequence comes from Burkholderiaceae bacterium, assembly GCA_044355755.1. GTDB lineage: Bacteria > Pseudomonadota > Gammaproteobacteria > Burkholderiales > Burkholderiaceae > JADYYQ01. The sequence continues at coordinate 4,887 of JBIKXM010000027.1, forward strand.
AAGAGGCGTATCACAAAGCCGCTCAGTTTGGTGCAGTTGTCGCAGAAGAATTTATCGATGGCATAGAATTAACCTGCCCAATATTAGAAAACGTCACCGGCCAAACAACGGCTTTGCCCGTCGTGCGGATTGAGCCACCGGATGGTAATTTTGACTATCAAAATAAATACTTTACCAATAAAACCCGCTACCAGTGTCCAGCAGCATTAGGCGATGCTGCCGAGCAAGAAGCACGTGCCCTTGCTTTAGCTGCCTTTCAGGCGCTTGGCTGTCGTGGTTGGGGACGTATTGATATGATCCAGCGTCGTTCAGATGGCGCGTTCTATTTGCTCGAGATGAATACGGCTCCGGGTATGACCGAGCATTCATTGATGCCTGTGTCGGCGAAAGAAATCGGTCTCACTTTTAGCGCATTAGTCCTGCAAATTTTGGCATGTGCCAGACTTGAATTACAGATTGAGGCAAACCTGGCCCATGATTTGGCATAACCCACGCTTGATGAACTATCTTTCAACCATGCTTGTACTGGTAGCCATGCTGATTTTTATATATGCACTACTTTATCGAGTGATGCATGCTGGGCAATTCAGGCTACGTACGGTAGAGATTGAATCGAATACCGGTACAGCATTGTTGCATGTTCATAAAGCAGATGTGGTGGCCAATTTACAAGGTAAGTTATCCGGAAATTTTTTTACGGTTAACTTAAACGCAGTGCAACAAACCTTGCTTAGTGTTCCTTGGGTACGTCGTGTCAGTGTTCGGCGTGTATGGCCGAACGCGCTCAAGATTGATATTGAGGAACATATTCCACAAGCAGTTTGGAAAGCTAAAGGTTGTAGCTGTTTAGTCAATACTTATGGTGAAATTTTCCGCATACACCCAAATGATCTATTGAGTTTGGAAAAACAGCAGCAACCTGACAACCGTTTAGTTACGTTCGTTGGTCCGGAAAATGCCGCAGCAGAAATGACGGCACACCGGAAAGATTTACAAGATATTTTTAAGGCGTTGAATTGGCGCCTGACTACGTTGGAGTTAAGTCAGCGCTATGCTTGGCGTGCCATATTTAACCAGGAGATCCAAATTGAATTTGGACGCGAAGATCATCAACCAGATCTGGCTACCCGTGCCAAACAATTTGTACAAGCCTTACCCAAAGTGATGCAAGTTCATCCGAAAAAGCTTGTTTATGCGGATTTACGTTACCCACAAGGCTTTGCAGTACGTTTTCATCAAGAGGATAACAGTGCTACGAAATTACAGTTCGCTCATTAACTTAGGATTTAAGCAAAACCGCCCTGGCTGTGTTGTGCCGCCTTGCCAGGACAATTTTGCGTAAACCCTAAACTCTCATCGAATGTAAAACTTGAAATGCGTAAAGAATATACCAATCTACTTGTCGGTTTAGATATTGGCACTTCAAAAGTCGTTGCGGCTGTCGCTGAATTGCGCGATGACAACACGCTGGAAGTAGTTGGCATGGGGCAAACTGAGTCACGCGGCTTAAAAAAAGGTGGGGTTGTGAATATTGAGGCAACGGTTCAGTCTATCCAAAAAGCCTTAGAAGAGGCTGAGTTAATGGCTGATTGCAAAATTGCTGATGTTTACACCGGTATTTCTGGAAACCATATTCGTAGTTTCAATTCGAGTGGCATGGTGGCCATTAAAGAAAAAGAAGTTACTCAAGCGGATGTCGCACGCGTATTAGAAACCGCAAAAGCGGTGAATATCCCCACCGATCACCAAATCCTGCACCTGATTACCCAGGAATTCATGATCGATGGCCAAGGCGGCGTGCGTGAACCGATTGGGATGAGTGGTATGCGCTTAGAAACTAAAGTGCATATTGTGACCAGTGCGATTAGCGCAGCACAAAACATCATTAAATGTGTGCGTCGTTGTGGCTTGGAAGTCAGTGATCTGATCTTACAGCCGATTGCCTCAAGTCTCTCTGTGTTGACCGAAGATGAAAAAGAGCTGGGCGCCGTATTGATTGATATTGGTAGTGGCACAACTGATATTGCTATTTATAGCGAGGGTGCCATACGACATACATCCGTGATACCGATTGCTGGAGATCAAATTACCAATGATATTGCGATGGCATTACGGACGCCGACAGCTGATGCAGAAGAAATAAAAATACGCTACGGTCTGGCGAAACAGGTCTTAGCTGATCCAGGGGAGCTTATCGAAGTCAATGGCATTGGTGACCGAGGTCCGCGTAGTCTGTCACGCCAGGCTTTGGCGGCGGTGATAGAGCCGCGAGTGGAGGAACTATTGTCACTAGTCCATCAAGTTGTACGCGAATCGGGTTATGAAGAAATATTGTCTTCTGGGATTGTATTAACAGGTGGAACAGCACAAATGGCCGGCATGGTAGAGCTGGCAGAAGATATTTTTTTGAAGCCAGCCAGAGTAGGACTACCGGATTATCAAGGAAACTTGTATGAAGTAATGTGCAATCCGCGTTATTCAACCGTAATGGGTTTATTACTCGAAGCACGTGCACAAAATATTCAAGGTGAAAAAGCAAGCGCACGTTCAGCACAGGGAAAGTGGCTTGCACGTATTAAAGACTGGTTTTTTAGTAATTTTTAGGTTAGGACTTACGCAAAACCGCCCTGGCGGTGTTGTACCTACTTGCCGTACTGGCCCGCTGTAACGTCCGCGTCAAGGAAACGGTGCAGTGGAAACGGGCTAAAAGATCTGCTTCGCTGTGCTGTTTTAATGGCACGACGCTTCGCAGATCGTAAGGTCTTTGTCGGCATGTCTTGCCAGGACAATTTTGCGCAAGTCCGGAGATTTTTTTGAGGGGTTTTATTTTGTGTTTTCCAACATGCTTGCAGACAGGAGCTCAACTTTGCTAGGAGGCAACAATGAATTTTGACATGATAGAAACTGATAGCCAATTAGGCACGATTATCAAAGTCGTCGGTGTAGGTGGCGCCGGAGGTAATGCAGTACAACATATGATTAGTCGCAACGTGCAAGGTGTTGAATTTATTTGCATCAATACTGACGCACAAGCACTGAAACGTTCACATGCCAAACATATTCTACAGATTGGTGATAGTGGATTAGGTGCCGGTGCGAAACCAGAAATCGGTAGACAAACAGCCTTGGCTGCGCGTGAAAAAATCAGTGAAATGCTACAAGGTGCACATATGGTTTTTATTACCGCTGGTATGGGGGGGGGCACCGGTACGGGGGCTGCACCGATCATCGCGCAAATAGCCAAAGAAATGGGCATTCTGACCGTCGGTGTGGTGTCCAAGCCATTTGAGTTTGAAGGTAACAAACGGCAAGCGCTGGCTGAAATAGGTGC
>JBIKXM010000028.1:0-7972 GCA_044355755.1 Burkholderiaceae bacterium
TAATCGCTCTATTTCAATGCCGCTTTCAGTCAGGCGCTTAATTAGAATTTCCAGCCAATCTGTAAAAACTTCCAGTGCCTGGAACAGGCTGACTCTATCGGCATTTCTAAGTGGAATATGTTGGATGTAAAGAATAGCGCTGTTATGCTTGTCGAAGGCTAACGCGCCATGACCCTGTTCTGCGAGAATTTGATTCAGTGAAAATAGATACTGAAAAAAACCTCTATCTTGATTCTGATAACACTCGCCTAACATGCCATAGAGTACCCAACTGTCTTCGACAGTATGAATCGAGATCATGAGTCTGTCGTCTAGTATCAACAAGCACTGGTTGTGCTCATCAAACCGGAGCGGTAGTCCCAGATCTTCACCTAGTTCTTTGAGTAATATGGAAGACGCAGTTTGAGAAGAATAGGACATTTGCTCCCCTTTGTTTGTAATAGATGTCTATTACTTCCCATTCTGACGAATTGTACGAATAAATATATTATCGGAAACTATATAAATATTATTTCTGATAAATAATGTTATTGGCGCAGATGACGCATATTATTGATTTGAATTGCTTCGGTTGAGCGCAGGGGATTGATATCTAAGCCACCACGGCGAGTGAAACGGCCATAGACGGTCAAGCTTGTGGGTTGGCAACGCAACATAATATCCATAAAAATGCGCTCAATGCATTGTTCATGAAACTCGTTATGATTCCGGTAAGAAATGATGTACTTTAATAAATTTTCATGGTTGATCTTTTTGCCGCGGTATTCGATCTGAATACTCGCCCAGTCAGGTTGTCCAGTAACCAGACAATTTGATTTGAGTAAGTCAGAACAGATCGTTTCATGTACCGTTTTGTCTTCCGTAGAAAGCAGATCGGGGGAGACGGTATAGTTTTGTATCTCAATATCGAGATGATCAATATGATGCCCAGTAAACCCTGAGACTGAGAGCGCTGTGTTGAGGGGTAATGGCAGGATTTTTACCTGCGACTTACAGCCGATGCGTTTAGAAATATCATCTTGAATTAGGGTTTGTACCGCGGATATATCTTGAAATTGAGTATTGTTCAGGCTGTTGAAATACAGTTTCATCGATTTTGACTCAATGATATTGGGTGAGTCACAAGGATAAATAATTTCAGCCATTGCAACTTGTGGTTTGCCTTTCTGGTTGAGCCAAGAGACTTCATAGTGATTCCAAATGTCATACCCTAGGAAAGGCAATACATCGGGGACGCCAATTTCTTTACGCTTTGGCTTGCGTGGGATCGCTAATAATTTATCGGGATTGTAGTGTGCGTCATAAGTGGAATGTTTGCCAAGCTCCAGTTGTGCCATGACAGATTCTATTTGCTCGATCGACATAGAGGTTTCAGTAGGGAATAAGTAGGGTTTAGATAAAATTCTGTGATTTAGGTGAGTTCACACCGGCATCCAGAAGTCTCACGTTACAATAGCCCAGCAAGACTTACATAAAAAGACTGCAGCGGTGTTATGGTTCCTTGCGAGGTTGGGACCGGAAGCAGCCTGGCCCGGGAAACGGCACCGTGCCAGCGAGCGCTTATGAACTGATGTGCGGTGCTGTTTTGCCCGCATGATGCTGCACCAGATCATATGGACGATGTTGCCATGCTTCGTTGGAACAATCTAACGTAAATCTTGTCTTGGTAGGAATTTATTATAAGTATTTTTACTGGGTTAGAGATTATCCCTTATTGTGCTTTTAAGTAAGATAAATTTTTAATTTTTATCGATGTTTGTTAGTGATCTAAATTGAAACAGAAGAAATTTTTTATCAAAACTTTTGGTTGTCAGATGAATGAATACGATTCTGACAAGATGGCTGATTTACTCTACGCTGAAGCGGCGATGGAACGCACTTCAGAGATAGAGGAGGCTGACCTGATTTTATTCAATACTTGCTCGATTCGCGAAAAGGCCCAGGAAAAAGTCTTCTCTGACTTAGGGCGTGCCCGCTTATTAAAATCGACGCGTCCCGACGTGATGATTGGTGTCGCGGGGTGCGTTGCCAGCCAAGAGGGTGAAAATATTATTCGGCGGGCACCTTATGTCGATATGGTATTCGGGCCACAAACTTTGCATCGTTTGCCATCACTGATCAATGCGCGGCAAACCACTGGGCGTGCTCAAATTGATATTTCATTCCCTGAAATCGAGAAATTTGATTATCTGCCCCCTGCGCAGGTGAGTGGGCCTACTGCTTTTGTTTCAATTATGGAGGGGTGCTCTAAATATTGCAGCTATTGTGTGGTGCCCTATACCCGAGGCGAAGAAGTATCGCGTCCATTAGTCGATGTGTTAACCGAAGTAGCGAATTTAGCCGCGCAAGGTGTGCGTGAAATAACCTTACTAGGCCAAAACGTAAATGCTTATTTAGCGCCGCTTGAGCCTGACGATACTACTGGAGAAATGGCTGACTTCGCATTATTACTGGAGTATCTGAGTGAAATTCCTGGGGTGGAGCGTATACGCTACACCACCAGTCATCCCAAAGAATTCTCGGCGCGTCTGATTGAGGCTTATCGACATTTGCCTAAATTAGCCGATCATGTGCATTTGCCAGTTCAGCATGGCTCGGATGCGGTTTTGATGGCAATGAAGCGTGGCTATACCGCATTGGAGTTTAAGAGCATTGTGCGCAAGCTCCGTGCTGCTCGGCCAGAAATAACCATTTCTTCAGATTTTATCGTTGGCTTTCCAGGCGAAACCGAAGCGGATTTTGAGAAGTTAATGGCATTAGTCGATGAGGTAGTATTTGATACCAGTTTCTCATTTATCTATAGTCCTCGCCCGGGTACGCCGGCAGCGAATCTGACAGACGATACCCCGGCAGAGATTAAGCTGAAACGCTTGCAACAACTACAGGCTAAACTTGATGCGCAGAGTAAAAATATTACACGCCAGATGATAGGTACGACGCAAAAGGTTTTGGTTGAAGGGCCATCACGTAAATCGCCTGAAGAACTCCATGGACGCACGAGTAATAATCATGTGGTCAATTTTCCCGTGTCAGTATCTCGTCATCGGCAACTCATCGGACAGTTTGTCGATGTGATCATTACTGAAGCAAGGGCCCCGTCATTGCGCGGGGAGCTAGTTTAAGCATCACTTATACATGCATTTGCATGAAACTATTTTAAATAAACAACTCTATTGTGAATTCCCCAGTTTCATTCACCGCCCAGGAATCTAAGCGCTTACAAAATTTATGTGGCCCTTTAGATGAAAATCTATTTCAAATCGAGCAGGCACTCGATGTGTCACTATCGCGCCGCGGTAATACGATCTATATCAAAGGGGATGCGTCACGTGTCGCTTTATTGGCCGTAGAACAGTTTTACGCGCGTGCTAGTCAGCCGTTAACGGTTGACGATATTCAGCTTGGTTTAGTTGAATATTGCCATCCAAGATTGACCGATGCGGCGACAGAGTTAAGCCGAGCACCTTCTGCGCAAGCTAACGAAGAATATGTTTTGCATACACGGCGTAGTGACTTACGGGGACGCACACCGCAGCAGCGCGTCTATTTGCAGCATATTTTGAGTCATGATGTGACTTTTGGTATCGGCCCAGCAGGGACTGGGAAAACCTATTTAGCGGTTGCCTGTGCCGTAGATGCATTAGAGCGAGATTTAGTCCGGCGTATTGTATTAACGCGACCCGCAGTCGAGGCGGGTGAGCGTTTAGGTTTCTTGCCAGGTGATTTGGCGCAGAAAGTCGACCCTTATCTTCGGCCCCTCTATGACGCATTGTATGATTTACTCGGGTTTGATAAAACCCAAAAATATTTTGAACGGCAGATGATAGAAATTGCACCACTGGCCTATATGCGTGGCCGCACTTTAAATCATGCCTTTATTATTCTGGATGAGGCGCAAAATACGACGCCTGAGCAGATGAAAATGTTTCTGACCAGAATAGGTTTTGGTAGCAAGGCGGTGGTTACCGGAGATTCCTCACAAATAGATTTGCCCCGAGGACATAAAAGTGGCTTGGTAGACGCCGAGAAAATTTTGGGGCAAGTACGTGGTATTGGTTTTACCCGCTTTAGTAGTGCTGATGTAGTACGTCATCCATTGGTAGCACGTATTGTTGATGCCTATGATAGTTATCATTTACAAGGTGGTTGAAACATGGCTACCACATCGCATCAATCACCGCATAAGCGTGCTCGTCTCAATTTAAAACTGACATTGCAGTTTGTCGATACACGACATCAAGCATTGCTGTCACGCATGATACTCAGGAGATGGGTCAAAATCGCCTTGTCTGCAGATGGATACCGTTCCACATCGATAGCGCGTGAGCCTAAAGCGGAGTGTAGTGCGCGTAGCGACGCTACCTATGCAATTGCGAGTGCATCCGCCGAGAGTCATGCCGCAGCTTATGCGGCGCGTACTCCAGCCCATGCAATCGCTTTGCAGGCAGAAATTACCTTGCGTTTTGTTGATGTTATCGAAGGTCAGGCTTTAAATTACAACTATCGTGGCAAAAATTACCCGACTAATGTGTTGACGTTCCCCTATACCGAGGATGAGCCAGGCAATCAGTTATTGCAAGCAGATTTGGTGTTATGTCCAGAAGTTGTCGAGCAAGAGGCCAACGCACAAAACAAAACATTATTAGCGCATTATGCGCATCTGATTATTCATGGCGTGTTGCATGCACAAGGTTATACCCATGATGAAGAGGATGAGGCGCAGCGCATGGAATCGCTGGAAACACTATTATTGGCAGAGCTTGGCTTTGCCAATCCATATCAGGTTGAATCCTAAAAATGCGCAGTTGTTGTGTGCGTTAGCGTGTTGCAGCCGAGGGGGGATGTGTCAGATTGGCATTATTAGCTGCTTGGGCACGCGATAATTTTTCGCGTAACTCCGGTAATTTTGCTAAGAGAGCCTTTTCTCCTGCTGCTATAGCTAAATGACGGGCCCGAAAATCAGTGCCGCGCATACTCGGGAGGTCAGGTCTGATAACGATATCAGCCTGTGCCAGCTCATATTGATTGATGGTGTGTCCCATCACGGCTGTCGTTTGTAAGAGGGTGCCGGTGATGCCATTCAATTCCTGTGTGGTTGGATCTGCTGAGATATTGACCGCAATCACAAAATTGGCACCCATCTCGCGTGCAAATTTCACCGGAACCGGTGCTACCAGACCCCCATCAACATAATCATGCCCAGCGATGGTGACTGGTCGAAAAATGCCGGGAATACTCGATGAAGCGCGCACCGCTTGCCCAGTATTACCATAGCGGAACAGTACGGCTTTACCGGTGCGTAAATCTGTGGCGACGATGCCAAGAGGCTTTTTCATCTGCTCGATGGTACGTCCGCCTAATAATCGATTGATATATTTTTCTAACGCTTCACCGCGTAGCACGCCACCGTAGCGATTCCCAAATGGCAGAGCCCAATCGGCAATTTCGGCCTCATTCATCTTTTGCGCCAGCTGCGTCAGCGCATCCGCAGATAAACCAGACGCATAGAGTGCGGCGACGACGCTGCCAGCACTGGTGCCAGTTAATAAATCAACCTGAATGCCATTGGCTTCTAAGGCTTTAATCACACCAATATGTGCAAAACCGCGTGCAGCCCCGCCACCTAGAGCCAATCCAACCCGGATAGGTTGCACTTTGATAGCCGGTTTGCTGGGTTGTGGCTGAGGAATCCCTGTGGGGGTTTGTTCGAGGGAGCAGGCAACCAACAAACTGCAAACGAGGAATGAAAATAGGCGGTAAAACTTCATGGAGATTTTTTGATAATCAAATGGACGGCTAGCAAGATGCAGAGGCATCCGAGTAGCATATTAAGCGTAATTGCCTCGTCTAAGAATAGCCATCCCCATACCACGCCAAATAAAGGGATAAGGAATGTAACCGATAAGGCTTGGGACTGACCGACTTCTTGCATAATCCGATAGTAGAAAATAAACGCGATAGCGCTACAGAATAGGCTTAAGCCAATTAAATTCAAAATCAGCTTACTCCACCCAAGCATCTGGATGCTGTCTAGTGAAGGTAAGCTGAATAAACTGAACCCGAACCATAATGCTCCGGCGAGTAACTGACTGGCCCCAGCCATACTGATAGGGTCAACTTTGCGTGCAAATTTGCGCACGTAGATGCTGTTTAAGCCATAACAGATCGTGGCGCAGACGCAGGCGGTTACGGCAAAGTAAAAAGTCAATGAATAATCGGTATGCTCTGGATGATGGCTGATAATTAACACACCACAAACACCAAATAATAAAGCGATTATCTTCCGTCGCGTCAATCGCAGATCGAGCCACACAGCCGCAAAAATAGCCCCAAATAAAGGCGTTAAAGAGTTAATGATGGCGGAATAACCGGCGGGTAAAAAATGCGCCGCATAAGCGTACAGGGTGAAGGGAATGCAGGCGCCCAGTATCCCTGTGATTAAATAGTGCTGCCAATATTGGCGCCAATATAATTTTCTGCGCGCAATTAAAAACCAAATTTGCAAAGCCAGTCCCGCGCAAAATACTCTGAGCGAGGTAGTTAATAGCGCACCCAGTGCCGGCGACAAGACCCGCATGAAAATAAACGAGCCGCCCCAGACCGCCGCCAGAAAAGTGAGCATTGCCCAATAATGCTTTGCCATAAAAGGATAGGGAAACAATGAAAATACAAAACAGCTAAATCATAACTGATCAAGACAAGACCTATCTATCCCTCGTTTTCCTTGATTGCGCGATCAAGCTGTCCGCTATCGAACCGATTGTTATGGATGTCTGTAATCGGCGCGATGTTGTCAGTTATTTGAATTAATTACAAAAGCTCTTGTGGGTAGGCTTTTTGCTTATCGTTGGGGATAGGAAAAGAAGTATCTATTTTAAATTCTTCCGGTATGTCTTCTGTATCAATGCGTCTGGCACCGTTATAACGTTTTGTCCAATAGGCGGCCTTCATATTGTCAATCCGAATTTTTTTGCCAGTGGCCGGGGCGTGCACAAATTTATTATTGCCGATGTAAATCCCTACGTGAGAAAAGGCCGTATGCATTGTGTTGAAGAAAACTAAATCACCTGGTTTTAAATCCGCTTGATTAACTTTTTCACCGATTTTGCTGATTTCAACTGAGCGGCGTGGGAGAATTAAATCAAAGGTATTTTTATAGACATAGCGGACAAAGCCACTGCAATCAAGGCCAGAGCTGGGCGTGTTGCCACCGTATCGATAGTTGACGCCGATTAAATTGAGCGCATTTAATACCAGATCTGCCGCTTTATTTGCAACCTGGGTTGCTTGCTGAGAGACGACATGAAAAAACGCTTCTGATACTTCCGGGTTTGCGGATGGGGGCGCAGCAGGTAGAGGTTGTGCTAAGGCTGGCGTACACATCAGACTTACAACTAATATACAGAGGCGATGCCATTGATGGTTTAGAAAAGTCATTTGTTATCAGTTAAGCACGTTAATCAAAAGGAAATGCCTGGGCGCTGGTTCACGATTTTACTGCGTAGCCACAAGATTGGCGTGGGCCACGCTAATGTCCTGGGGTAGCGCGACTAACTATGCGCAAGTACTTTCGTTGAGAGGACAGTAAAACTTAGTGAAGCGGCTGTTACCAAAGCAAACGTATTGTAACAACTTCGGGGCTGACGCAAAAACATCGCGGCTGGCGGCGCTGCATATCCTTGCCATACGGCACGCCAGAACCGAAGTATCCCAAAAAACGATCTGGTCTAGCATGACCTGAAAATTGGCGCCGTGGTCTGGTGGCTCGGTGCAATTCCTTGCAGAGCATCCTGGCCCGGCGTGGGTATGCTTGGTGCGGCACAGCAACGCTACCAAATATAAGGTATTTGCTATAGAGAATCTATCGGGTAAATGAGGATTGCCATACGAAATTAAGATAAAGGTAGAATAACGTTTTAACGAATTCCTAAATTTCGCATGTCGGTACACGTAGCAACCCATAAAGCATCAG
>JBIKXM010000282.1:0-7922 GCA_044355755.1 Burkholderiaceae bacterium
GGGTATTAATGCTCAAACTAAATGTCGCGCTTGCGGTATGCGCAGTTGGGGTGGCGCTATCGGTCACGGTCACAGTGTAGGTCGTGGCACTTAACGTTCCGCTCACGGTTGTACCGGTAATCGCGCCCGTGGCGGTATTCAGTGTTAAGCCATTGGCTAAGGCTGGACTGATACTGTAGCTTAGGGTACCGATACCTCCACTACCAGTCACCGGGGTGAAGTTGACGCTGGTTTGGTTGGTGGTCAAGGTTTTGCTCGCAATCGCTTGGGTCGCCGTGAGGGGACCTGGCACGGCATTTTGCGCGATGGTGGTTAAGGTGTTACCAGTGATTGCTGGCGTAGCATGGTTTTTGGCACGAATAGAGATTTCGAGGATATGACCCACATCGCTCGCTTGGATGGTGTAGCCAGGGACGGTGCCGCTGGTGGCAATGGTGTTACCTGAACCAGCGTTAACAATGGCTGCGGTAGTACCTTGGTTACCCCACGCGTAGGTCGTCTTGTCGATCGGCTCACCATTATTCGCGTTGAAGGTGTAGCTGGCTTGGAGCGTGCCCCCTATTTGTATTTGCCCGCTTATCGCCAAGTTGCTCACGCTCGGCGCTGCGCTTGGATCAACGATGGTACCACCACCACCGCCTCCGCCCGTGTTGTTGGTGCCTCCACCCCCAGTACCATCGGTCGCCAGGGTCAGGATGTTGCCGGTTTTTGCTGGCACGGCAGCGTTTTTGGCTTGGAGTGATAGTTCCAGAATTTGTCCGGCGTCGCTCTGTCTGATGGTGTAGTTGGGTACGAGACCGCTGGTGGTGACGCTCGCACCACTTGCTATTTGGCCTGCGGTGTTGCCTTTGCTGCCCCAAACATAGGTGGTTTTATCTATGCTGTTACCACCGTTAGCATGGTATTGGTAGGTCGCACTTAACGCTTGGCCTACGCTCAATTGGCCTGTCAATATCATGTTGTTGATGCTCGGTGCAATGCTACCGTCGTAAATCACGCCACCTTGGTCCAGCCCCAGGCTGTCGGTGGCAACGGTCAAAGTATTGCCTTTTTGATTCAGTGAACTGCGCGCTTGTACAGACACTTCAAGGATGGTCCCGACATCTGATGAAAGTAGGGTTCTCGCCGGTACTTGTCCGCTTTGGCTGATGAGTTGGCTGCTTGTATTGATTTGTGCTGCGGTTGTTCCTTTAACGCCCCATAGGTAAGCGGAAGCATCGCTCCCACCGCTTTCTGAGGTATCGCTATATTGGTAGCTTGCTGTGATGCTTTTCCCCACCGCTAGACTATTCACATTGAGTTGTAGGTTGGCAATCGATACCCCTGCTAATTGAATCTGGATATCTTTGATCGTGGTAATGCTGCCAACTAGTTGGGCACTCACGCCCACGCTGATTAAGAGCAAGCTTGTCAAGCTGATGTACAGTGCCTGCTTAACCCGCTGTTTATTTTGACATAGATGGAGTAAGCGCAAATAGTTGTTTTTGACGAACGCAAAGAGGCAACCTAGTCTATTTTTTTTCATGGTGTTTTTTAAGGGTTAGCTGGCAATGGCTTTGAATGTGATGATGTAGATCAGGCCGGTCGTGCCATCTTGTACTCGTACGGTGTAGTTATCTGTATTCGCCGGCCTAGGTAGGTTTTGTGCAAACACAACCAGTTGGTTACCATCAACGCCAAACTGCTGTGCTGTGTTATTGACAGGTTGTCCGTTAACTTGAGCTGTCACTATGGCACTTAAGCCTTCGGTCACGGGAATGTAAATGTTGCCTGCTGGGCTAATGCTGGCATTGCCAGGTAGCGTTGCTTTTTCTACGCGGATTTGTTTAGCTGCTGTCGGATCGACTTTGACCATGAAGTTGGTCGGCAATTGTACCGGGCGTAAGATCGCTTCTTGTAGCAGTTGCGCTGTATTGATCTGGCTTTCTCTGGCCGCACGCCCAAGGGGACGCATTTTAATCGCGATCGGCTCATTGTCTATTGGTTTGGCTTTGTTAAATAGCGCCAGTAGGTCTAGGTTAATTTTGACGCCATATTGGTTTTCTAAGCCATTTTGTCCTTGGCTGTAAAAGCCTGAAAGCCCCAGCGCACCGCGCTGCCAACCCATCTCCACTCGGTTTTCAATGACCCCAACTTTGTAGCTTAGGTTGACTATGCTTAGTTTATTTAGTTGGTAATCGATGCGCGCATCGGCATAAAATCTCTGGTGGCTCTCAGCGCTACCGTCGCTATACGGAAATCGTAACCACTCTCGCCCAAGCGAGCCTTTAAAGACCCAATTCAGGTAGGTCCCCGCCGCATATTGAAAATCTAACGCCGCACCAAATAATCTGCCTTCGGACAATTGCCGCGTATCGCGGGTGATTAAAAAGTAGCTCGGCGTATCATCTATGTAATTTAATTCATTGAATTGGCTATGGTTTTTGCTTTTGCCGCCCCAACTCGCCAAACCAAAACTTTGCAACCCTAAATCTAGTTTACCGGTATCTAACCAATCAACTGAACCATAGTACGCCAATTGACTCAGGCGAGCGGTCTCGCTACTGCGGAAAAAGTTGAATTGTTGACGCCCTTGTAGGTAACTAACTGCCCCTTTCCAACGCCAGCCCGCCGGTACCCAATATTTAACATGGTGCAACACCGCTTCAAATCGGTGTTGCTGATAGTTTAAGTTCAAACCAACCGCAGACGCATTGCCCATCAGGCTCGCTATATCTAGTCCAACGGTACCACTACCTTGTGAAATATAGCCCCAACCTGCATTCGCTTTAACTAATACTTGGTCGTTCGTAAAATGATAGTGCGTCGTCTGTTCTGATAAGGTCAGGCTACCTTTTTCGCCCAGATTTATGGGCAAGCTCGGTAAGGCTGGGCTTAAATTAGCAGGACGGGTCGGTTCCGCTGCCAATGCCGATAAGGTATGAGCAACATATACAGCGAGTAAGCAGGGTAGAAAGGAGCAACCGCGGCGGACAACAAATAAGAGGAAATGAGGAACGCTACGGCTGTTTAACTTGGACCACGGGCCAACGCAACGCAACGCAACGCAACGCAACGCAACGCAACGCAACGCAACGCAACGCAACGCAACGCAACGCAATTATAGCATTTTCTTATTAATCTTTCTAATTTTTCCCCGCTCTTGCTTTCTCTTGCTTTGCCTAATTCGCGCTGTCTCATTACGCCCAACCTTTCTCAAGAAGTCGTTTTTCTCTATTGGCCAAGTCTTTCCTTTTATCGGCCGCAAGATTAACCCACTTTTTTCAGTAATTGTTATTTTTTTACTTTTTATGCAAAAAATACAACATCGGCTTTTTGCGTGTTGTATTGCTCTGAAAGTTGACTTATTAAAGGTAGGAAATTGGCATTAAAAGATAGCTTTGCATCTATCCCAACAGGGCTAGCACCCACTTTTTAGCTTATTCAGCACACCATCCTTGACTGATAATGGCTATTATCCGTCTTGTATTTTTGAGTCTTTACAGCGAAAATCTAAAATATACGGCTACATCGACCTATCATATCAATCACTAATCTAGCCACATAGAAATGAGTCATACATTAAATTGCAACATATGATTTAATGAATTACAATGTCATTCATATAGTTTCAGGAGAAAGCGTCATGGCAGCCAATCAACTCGTTCAAGCACGCATCGATGGTGCGATTAAAGATGAAGCCGCGGCAGTACTCGCCGCAATGGGGCTAACTGTCTCAGATGCAGTCAGATTGCTATTAACAAAAGTAGCAAGAGAACACGCCCTACCCTTTGATCCACTCATCCCCAATGCCACCACCATTGCCGCAATGAAAGAAGCACGTTCTGGCAATTTGCCTCGCGCCACCAGCATTGACGAATTAAAAAAGGCTTTGCGTGAGGACGATTGAGTGGACAGGTCAGTTTAAGCGTGACTATAAACGTGAATGCAAAGGACCTTATCGTCTCACCCTCGATGAGGATCTCTTTCCGATTATTGATCTGTTAGCGAATGACCTACCTTTAGCTGCTCGCTATCGGGATCATGCGCTCACCGGCGATTGGAAACACTATCGAGATTGCCATATCAAGCCAGACTTGGTTTTGATTTATCAAAAGCCTGCCGAGATACTAATTCGTCTTGTTCGTTTAGGTTCCCATAGCGAACTTGGACTTTAAGATGGCTCAACATAGCGAAATTGACTACCCTGCCCTACCCTACAACCGCAGTGATTACGCCGCCTTACGTGCTTATTGTTTAAAACTGCCATTCACTGTTATAGAACGCTATTACAGTGAAGACAGCCCTCAGCGGCAACAAGGACTTGAGCGTTTCTTGATACGAATGCGTGATGACTTAATCGAACGCGCTTCGATGGCGAACCCCAATATTGCTGAAGTCCTCAGAAAAGCGCGTTCCAGTCAAAGTATTACCGACAAAGCCTTAGCGATCTTAATTGAAGCTGCCAGCGCAAAACCGGCTCCACCTTACCCGAATCAACCGATTGCTCAATGGTTTCGCGCCCGCGTCGCGCATTGTTTGCTTCAAGCAGGCATCGATACCATTGAGAATCTCAAGCAGTGGATAATTACACGTGGCCATCGCTGGTGGGTTGGTATTCCGCGTATTGGAGAATTACGCGCGCAGGCGATTATTCGCTGGCTACAACGCCACGCAAGCACTTTAGGGGAGATTGACCCGCAATCTTTACAGCCCCCCTCCTCCACAAACGTGGACAAATTGGTCTATCTTAATCCCGCCCTCCCCCATCAACTTGCCCCCCTCACCCGACTCATCGTGCCACATGCATTATCCGGCGCACAGGGCATTAATCGTTGCCAGTATTTTGCTTTTATTCAAGCTAAAAATGACCACGAAGCTGTTTTAGCTTATCTCTCACGCTATCAAGGACAGTTTCACACTTACCGCACCTATCAGAAAGAGCTTGAAAGGTTTTTACTCTGGGCTATCGTAATTGCTAAAAAACCTTTGAGTTCATTGCTGGTCGATGAATGTGAAGCCTATAAGCTATTCGTTGCTGCACCCTGCTCTGAGTTTATCGGTAGGAAAAATGTACCGCGTTTCTCGCCTCGTTGGAAACCTTTTAACGCCCCGCTTTCTCCACACAGTCAACGTCAAGCGATACAGATTTTGAGGACGTTTTTTCAGTGGCTGGTTGAAGTACGTTATTTAGCCGGCAATCCTTGGATTGCGGTACGCGACCCGGAGGTTGCCAAAGCGCTCTCACCGGTGCAAATTGAACGCGCTCTTCCAGCAGCGCTATGGGATAAGTTTATTGCTCAACTCACTGAACAAGCTAACACAAAAGACGATCAGCAAGCACGTGCTGCGCTGGCTGCTATTTTATTGATGGGCGATTCTGGCTTACGCCGAGAAGAAACAGCGCAAGCTTGTCGTTCTAATTTACAAGTAAGTGCTTTTGCACATGACACATGGGAATTAAAAGTACTTGGAAAAGGCAATAAGTGGCGTGAAGTCCCTGTTAGTCAACGAGCCGTCGAAGCATTAAAAGCACATTGGCATGATAGAGAAATTGACTTCGATTTATCTGAGCCATGTCCACTGATCTCACCACTGATATTGCCGGCAACACCCCAATCAAAGCAACGACACAGGCGCGATCAGAGGCAATCTTATACTGGGGATGGTCTGCATAAACTATTGATCTCAGTCATTAAGAAGCTATGTCAGGGTAATCAATTTAGCCAAGATGAGGTCGCAAAACTCCTTGTGATTTCGGCTCATGCTTTTAGGCATACGTTTGGGACGCAAGCGGTAGCTAAGGAAGTCCCCATTGATGTAGTGCAAAAGGTGTTAGGTCATGCGAGTGTGGCCACCACCAGTTTATACGTTAAAGCTGAAAAACAGCGGATGATGGAAGAGGTGGGGAAATATTTTAAACAGATGACAGGTTGAATTGTTTTCTGACTAAGGTGCTTATTATTCTTATGCGATTATCGAAAATGAGATTTTTATTTACATATAGGATGGCAAGCGACGTGTGGGCAACGTGGTTTTTACGTTGTCCATACAAAGCGCGTCAGTAAAGCTGTGTGCAAGTTTGGAATCGGGAACCGATTGTCAATCAGCCCTTTAGGGCTGTTGGCAACAAACTTGTATCTTAGAAGTGTAGCGCAATAGGTTTAAAATTTTTACTAGGAAAAAGGCTGTGGAGCTTGTGGTCGAAGATTAGCGCGGTGGGTAACACGAATGTGTTACCCACGGCAAGCTAAACGGTACGCCGCTAGGCGTATCGTCCACAAATCCATAGCTCGCATCCTGGGTTGATGTACTGTTGTGTCGGTTTGGCAAAGCGTGTGCAGCCTGTCACAAACTGGGGTTCATAGCCCGTGCACAAGCTGATGGCGCACACGTTTTGCCGCTTGTTTTAAGCCCGAACAGTTGCCTGAACACATTTCGCATATGCAAGGAGGGGATATGACAAGCCTGCCAAATTCGATTTCTTCTACAAAACCCATAATGGTGGGTATTGACGTTGCCAAACATACCATTGAAGTTGCAATTGGCTTCGAACAAGCCACAATCAATCTCACCAATAATGCTGAGGGAATAGATCATCTTCTAGAAAAATTAAAAATGTCTACGGTTGGACTCATACTGATGGAAGCAACAGGTGGCCTGGAAGCATTGGTTGCCTGCGCATTGCAAGCAGAGGGTTATGCTGTCGTTATCATTAATCCTCGTCAAGCACGTGATTTTGCTCGTGCTATGGGTAGATTAGCCAAAACAGATAGCATTGATGCACAACTTCTTGCACAAATGGCTGGTGTAATTGACCGTCGCCCTGATCGAGACAAATTTATTAAACCACTACTTAACGAAGAGCAAAAAACATTATCTGCTCTTGTGACACGTCGCCGTCAACTGACTGCAATGCTTGTCGCTGAACGTAATCGTCTACCTCAAGCACACACAAGAATGAAACATAGCATCAACACAGTTGTTGAAACATTGCTGCAAGAATTAGCAAAACTTGAAAAAGAAATGAGTGAACATCTCAAAAACACTTTTTCTGAATTATCAGCTTTACTTGATAGCGTCAAAGGGGTGGGGCCAGCCACAATTTCAACTTTGATTGCTGAGGTTCCTGAATTAGGTAGGCTTAATCGTCGTGAAATCAGCGCGTTAGTCGGTGTGGCGCCGATTAACCGAGACTCGGGTTCGATGCGTGGAAGGCGGTCTGTTTTTGGTGGGAGAGCCTCTGTGCGTGCCGCACTTTATATGGCCGCTCTGGTTGCTTCTCGCCACAACGAAGTTATTCGAACTTTTTATTCCCGGTTGTTGGCAGCAGGTAAACCAAAAAAAGTAGCTCTTGTCGCTTGTATGCGTAAACTGCTTTCTATTCTTAACGCGATGGTAAAAACCGGAACTACTTGGAATGATCAATTTCACCAAGCAAATCCTAAATGCGCTTGACTTCTAAGACAGTTGCTTGTGCACATACGTTATGCTCATGTAATCGGTCGGTTATAGTATAACCAGTGTTATTCGGATCAAACTGCCAAATCGGCATATATCTTTCGGTAAATTCGGTATCTTTTGATGCAAAGAAACGAATCGCCTCCTCTTCGATCAAACCGATTGGTCTATTGTTTTTGTCCATCACGTAATGGCCTTGATGATTTTCGATAATATGGCGGATTTGAAGGCTTCTTTGTTCTTTAGCTTCATTTGTTTCTTTGTTCTCTTGACCCTGCCTGACTTGGAAAGCGAAATCTTGGTTTTTGGAGAATAGGGCGACTAAGTAGGCTTTAACCGTTTGTGTACCTTGGCTCGCAAGTGGCTGGAGATATTTCCAAGCGAAGTTCATCACGTCTTCTAGTCGTTTATTTTTTTGTTTGGCGCGTTTCATCAGCCAGCATATCGTCTTTGGTGTTAAGCCTAGTTGGGTAAGCTTGACA
>JBIKXM010000029.1:0-7630 GCA_044355755.1 Burkholderiaceae bacterium
AATGGATTTACGTCGTGCCGAATTAGTTTGTTTGATCTTTGGCGGTAGCAGTTTTTCTAACCAACTCATAAATATTTCTCTTCAAAATAAGACTTACGCAAAATTGTCCTAGCAAACTGTGCTGATGAAGACACTAGGCTCGGTGAAGCGACTCGACCATAACAAGCGCAGTAGAGCAGATTGTCCGCCTCTATGGTGGCGCTTCTGATACGGTCGACCAGTCCCGCGCAGCAGCGCATAGAGCTAGGGCAGTTTTGCTTAAGTTCTCAACAACAATAATGAGAATTCCAGCTCAAAAGGTTTATATACAAGCATTTTTCTCAGAAATCGACAAAAATCTCAACGAAACGCTGAAACAGCCTGATCTAATGCACTACGTATCTTGGTCACAAAATCTGCTAATACCGATAATTCTTCAACTTTAACCACAGATTCTAACAATTGTACTAAACGGCTTCCAATCACCACTGCATCAGCGATTTTAGCGAGCGCTCGAGCTGTTTGTGCATCACGAATGCCAAAACCAACGGCTATGGGCAAATTCAAATATTGTTTAATCCTAGCCAGGGATTGTTTCACACTATCGATCTCTAGCCCTGCCGACCCGGTAACCCCCCGTAATGAGACATAGTAAATATACCCACTAGCCAATTGTTGTAGCTGTTGAATACGTATCTCAGTAGAGGTCGGTGCTAGCAAAAAAATAGGGTCGATAGTATGTTGTTTTAATAATGTGGCAAAACTTAAGGCTTCTTCTGGAGGATAATCCACCACCAACACGCCATCCACACCAGCTTGTTGTGCAGACTGCGCAAAATCTTCAAGACCAAAGCTTTCAAGCGGATTAGCATATCCCATCAACACAACTGGCGTGGTCGAATTGGTCTGACGAAATGCTTGGACATCTAGCAAAATCTGGGACAAATTCATGCCTTTGGCTAATGCTCGAGCGGACGAACGTTGAATCACTGGACCATCGGCCATCGGATCGGAAAATGGCATCCCTAGCTCTAGGATATCAGCGCCGCTGGCGGCTAAAGTATGCATAATTGGCACCGTCAGGCTAGGCTCGGGATCACCCGCTGTAATAAATGGAATTAAAGCACATTTATTAGCCTGTTTTAATTTTGAAAAAGTTGTCTGAATACGTGACATAACTATCCTTTAGGACTTATACAAAATTGTCCTCGCAAGGCGTGCTGAAGCAGACAGTACAGACAGTACATAATAAGTACGGCAAGGAGGCTCAGCACTGCCAGGGCGGTTTTGTGTAAGTCCATCCTTAACTAAATTGCAGTTGCTCTGAAACAATATGCATGTCTTTATCACCCCGTCCGGATAAATTGACCAGCAAGATTTGCTCTGGTCGTAAACTAGGTGCCAATTTACAAGCATAAGCTAACGCATGACTTGATTCTAATGCCGGGATAATGCCCTCCAAACGACAACAGTCTTGAAATGCTTGTAACGCCTCTGTATCAGTTACGGCCACGTATTGAACCCGCCCACTGTCTTTTAGCCAAGCATGCTCCGGCCCTACCCCTGGATAATCTAAACCGGCTGAAATCGAATGTGTCTCGATAATTTGTCCATCTTGGTCCTGCAATAAATAGGTACGGTTACCATGTAATACGCCTGCACGCCCTTTACTCAGTGACGCCGCATGGTGCGCGGTATGTAAACCAGCACCCCCAGCTTCAACGCCAACTAGTTTCACCGCTGTCTCGTCTATATAAGGAAAAAAAATACCCATGGCATTTGACCCACCGCCAATACACGCCAGAATATAGTCTGGTTGCCGCGCTAGCATGTCCTTCATTTGCTGCTTACACTCTATCCCGATAATGCTTTGAAAGTCCCTCACCATCATAGGATAGGGATGTGGTCCGGCAACCGTACCAATAATATAAAAGGTGTCATCTACTTGACTGACCCAATCACGCATGGCTTCATTTAACGCATCTTTTAGTGTTTGAGAACCTGATTCAACTGGCACCACTTGCGCACCCAGTAATTGCATACGGTACACATTTTGCGCTTGCCGTGCGACATCAACACTTCCCATATATATCGTGCAATCTAAACCATAGCGAGCAGCAATGGTTGCGGTTGCCACACCATGTTGCCCAGCCCCAGTCTCAGCAATAACTCGCTGTTTACCCATACGTTTGGCTAACAGAGCTTGCCCTATAACATTATTTATTTTGTGTGCCCCGGTGTGATTTAAGTCTTCACGCTTTAGCCAAATTTGTGCCCCCCCTAGACGTTCACTCCAGCGTTTTGCGTAATAAATTGGCGATGGCCGACCCACAAAATGTCGGAGCTCATATTGAAATTCATTAATAAAAGCGGGGTCGTCACGATATCGCTCGTAGGCATGCTTTAGCTCAGTCAAGGCTGAAATCAGGGTTTCAGATACAAATGCACCCCCATAAATGCCAAAGTGTCCGTGTAAGTCAGGTAGGTTATACGTCATTAATACTTTTCCAGATTAACTATTCAGCGCGGCATCCGCGCGCCGCACTGCTTGCACAAATGTGTGTATTTGTTCAGCGTCTTTATGCCCTTTGATGCCACTTTCCACACCACTCG
Organism: Burkholderiaceae bacterium; assembly: GCA_044355755.1. Classification (GTDB taxonomy): domain Bacteria; phylum Pseudomonadota; class Gammaproteobacteria; order Burkholderiales; family Burkholderiaceae; genus JADYYQ01. The sequence goes on from JBIKXM010000029.1 coordinate 2,593, forward strand.
AGACATCCACCGCATCGGGTCGAACAGATTGAATTGCCCGCATAACATTGTCAGCATTTAACCCGCCACTCAGAATCCATTTCGGGCGCAACCCTGTCTTCCAGGATGCTGGAATCAGAGACCAATCAAATTGCTTACCGGTACCCCCATATTGGGCACTCCATGCATCCAGTAAAATCGCCGAGCAACCTGCTTGACGAACAAAGTTATCGGCAAAATGCTCTAGATTCAGCTCCGGAGTAACACGCGCCGCACGCAATACCGGCAAATGGGCACGCTCTCGGATGAGCGCACATGCTTGCGGTGTCTCATCTCCATGTAATTGTAAACAGGTCAGTGGAATTTGATCTAATACCCCTGCAATTTCAGGCCATGCCGCATTCACAAACAATCCGACGATGCTGACAAAAGGGGGTAATTGTCGCACTAATAATTGCGCTTGACGCAGGTCTACAAAACGCGGACTGCGACTATAAAATACGAGGCCGATTGCATCGACACCAGTATTGACAGCTACCTCTATATCTTGTGGCCGAGTTATGCCACAGATTTTTATTCGAGTATGCATTAGCTAAACGCACCTTGAAATATGCTGGCGCTAAAGTCGGTGTTGGGCAAGGTAAATTGTTCAGGATAAGTGACGCTAGCAAGATAAAGGCCATCCGGCATAAATGTCGGCGCTGCTAGGCGGCGATCCTTGTGCTTGAGTAAGTCTAACATCCACTCTGGAACACGGCGCCCCGTACCAATCGCAATTAAACTCCCCATGATATTGCGTACCATGTGATACAGAAATGCGTTGGCACGTATCCGGCAAAACACCCAAGGCCCCTGGGCTTTGATATGTAACTCATAAAGTGTTTTGGTCGCAGTTTTCGCTTGGCATTGGGCTGCGCGAAACGCTGAAAAATCATGTTTTCCTTCGAGATAACGTGCGGCTATACGCATCGCTTCTGTATTTAGATATTTCCCAGGTGGCAGCATATAATAGCCCGCTCGCCCAGCCAATAAAGGGACACGGTGTGGCCCTGTATATAAGGCGTAAAAATAACAACGCTCTATCGCTGAAAATCGTGCATGAAAACCATCGGGCACAACCTGTGCCCATTGGACTGCAATGTTTTTTGGTAAAAAAGCATTTGTGCCTCGTACCCAGGAAAACATTTCGCGCTCTATATGTGTATCAAAATGGATAACCTGACCCAATGCATGTACACCTGCGTCAGTTCGCCCAGCCACCGTCACAGTTACCGGAACACCGGTAAATCTACATATAGCTTGTTGTATTTGATCTTGTACAGTATAGCTACCTGGTTGATGCTGCCATCCTGAAAAAGCCTGCCCATCATATTGAAGGCCCATAGCCAGACGCACTACGACTCCTTTTATTGAAAATTAGATAATAATGTTTCAGCCTGTTTGCGTTGAGTTGGATTACCCTGTGCAATTACCTCTTCCAATAGCTGCCGAGCACCTTTTTGATCGCCTAAATCCCAATAAGCCTGGGCTAACTCTAGCCGTGTATTCATTTGATCAGGCTCTTGAATCCGTTTATCAAGTGAAACCAGATCTTTTTGCGAGGGTATGGATGATTCCAGATCTAAATTTAAGCTAGTCAGCATTTTTTTAGCTGTAGCTGGGACTTCATGCTGCATACGGCTAGAAAATAGGGTTTTACGCTTGGCTCGATGACGCAACAAGAGAGCGCCAGACACTAAGAATGACATCAGTATCGCCAAAGAAACTGCAGGATTTTGCGAGAAAAAGCGCTGTACTTTTTGTAAAGCTTTATCAATTTCTGTAAATGGTGCAGGATTTGCTACGGCTACCGGTACGCCATTTTGCGCAGGTGACACTTGAGCAGGTTGAATACTAGATTGAGCGGCTAATTTTTGTAAATTGGCGACTTGTTTTTCTAATTGATCAACTTGTTCTTTAGCATCGTTGACCGCCCGCTGCTGTGCAATTTTTTGTTCTTCTCGATCCTGCACAATTGTATTTCCACGACTCAGTTTTAATTTATCGACAGACTGTTTCGTTAAATCTTCTTTCACAGCCGCAGAAATTTGCCCACTGCTAGTACGCATATTACTACTGGCTTTACTCAAAGTAGCCGCTTCAGCTAAATTTGCACGATAACGCTCGAATTCTCCTGCTTGTAATCGGACTTGCTTTTGTGCCTCAGCCATATTGATTTGGCTTGCCTCTTCGACCTGAGGGAAACGCAGTACAGCACCCATTTTCAATCGATTCATATTCTTCCCCATAAATGCTTGGGGATTATCTTGATAAATTGCTACCAGCAATTGCTCTAAAGTCACTGATTCTGGCTCATCCTGTCTTAACTCTGCAGCAATTTTACTTAGTGTGTCACCGCGTTTTACCTTGTAGTCCTGCTTTTGTTTCTCGGACATGACTTTGTCTGGACGAGCTCTATGCTGTAGGGCGCCTGGAATAATAGTTTCCTTAACCTGCGCTTGCGACTGCTCCCGCTTAGGCAAAATTTTTAGAGGCTCGCTATTGACCTTAGCCTCTGAAGCAGTTGAATGTATTGCTGCATCAGTAGCAGAACCATTTAGCTCAGGATTTATTTCAATCGCTGCAAGCGAGGAGGGATTCGGTTGAGACTTAGCAGGCTGCATATTATTAGCAACATCTGAACTCAGCGTAATTTGATTTTCACTAGTAATAGGCTCAAGTACAAGCGGAGCAGTGATTTTCTCCTGAGCTTGCGCAACAGCACGATGTGGCACTAGCAAAGTAAAAGCTTCGGTCATGCGCCCAGTAGACCAATTCAGTGTCAATAACAAATCAATAAACTCCTCATTCACAGGCGTTGAGGTAGTCAGCCAAGCAATCATTTTGCTATCTTTATCACGCTCAACCATCGCTCTAAGCTCCTTAGCGGCATTGGTAAAACGCAATGCCGCATTATCATAAGCATATTGCGGCGCTGATCGCAGTGTTAACCAACCTTGCTCATCTAATGGCACATCCAGGATTTCAATTTTTGCCCGTAATGGCTCTCCTTTTTGGGATAGCACCTGCATATTACCAAACCGAGCAGCATAGATATTCATCGAGGTAACAAGCAGCATTACGCCAAACATAATGGTCAGACGCAATCGTGTGTACTTCACCAGATAAGCAAGTTTCGCCATATAGCCCCCATAAACTTTCATACAGGACTTACGTAAAACCGTTCCTCTGCGTTGGAATGTTTTGCGTAAGCCCTATCATATTGCAAATTCAATTTTTTAATCATTAGGCCACCTGCGTAAATTATTACTGCATCAAATACGCCGCGTGCAGCACTAAGATTGACCGGACTGGCGTACTAGCCACCCCGGCTATTATGATGCCAATTTAAACCTATCTCTCGCTTTTTATTTGTCTATCGTCTAACTATATAAGCGAATTACATTTAATTTTCAATCAGTATATTCAACATCCGCCGTAAAGGCTCTGCGGCACCCCACAATAACTGATCGCCAACGGTAAATGCAGTCAAATATTGACCTCCCATCTGCATTTTACGTAAACGCCCAATCGGAATGGTCAGTGATCCCGTCACTTGTGCCGGCGTTAACTCCTGCAACGTCGCTGGACAATCATTAGAAACCACTTTCACCCACGGATGTGCTTGCGCTAGCATATCTGCAATCTCGCTTAAAGGTAGATCCTGCCTTAATTTAATGGTCAGCGCTTGCGAATGACAACGCATCACACCAACGCGCACGCATATGCCATCTATCAGAATACGATTATGCTGCGACCGACCCAGAATTCTATTAGTTTCGACCTCACCTTTCCATTCTTCTCGAGACTGCCCATTCCCCAAATCGCTATCAATCCAAGGGATCACATTGCCAGCTAATGGCACACCAAACTGTTGTATATCTGACACAGTTAAGTGTTGTTGTCTATCCAAGATCCGACGATCAATTTCAAGTATGGCGGTAGCAGGATCATCCAGTAACGCCTTGACTTCAGTGTAAAGATGACCAAACTGGGCTAATAATTCGCGCATAGCTGCTGCACCTGCGCCTGAAGCCGCTTGGTAAGTCATCGAGTTAACCCATTCAATCTGATCCTGCGCAAACAAGCCAGAAAGGGCCATCAACATACATGACACCGTACAGTTTCCACCGATATAATTTTTTACACCTCGCGCAAGACCTTCTTTAATTACGTGCTGGTTAACCGGGTCTAACACGATAATCGCATCGTCCTTGAGTCGCAATGTAGATGCCGCATCAACCCAATATCCCGGCCAACCAAAGTTACGCAATTTTGCAAAGACAGCCTGCGTGTAAGCTCCACCTTGACAGGTAAGGATAATGTCACACTTAGCTAGCGCCGCCAAATCATAAGCATCACCTAATAACCGCTCCTCTTGCGCCTCGATAGGGGCTGCGCCACCTACATTGCTAGTACTAAAAAATACAGGCTCAATCTTCGCAAAATCGCCTTCCTCACGCATACGCTGCATCAGGACACTGCCTACCATGCCACGCCAGCCAACAATACCTACTTTTTTCATGCTTTACTCCGTGTTTCCTAAAGCTGCCACAACCGCATTCCCCATTTCCTCTGTACTCAATATCTGGCTACCTGGAGCAGCAATATCCAGCGTACGTAAGCCCTGAGACAAAACTTTTTGCACTGCCCGTTCAATTCGATCAGCCTGTGCCGGCTTATCGAAACTAAAACGAAGCATCATCGCCACAGATAAAATCGTCGCAAGCGGATTAGCTACTCCCTTCCCAGCAATATCCGGAGCTGAGCCATGGGCTGGCTCATACAAACCTTTTCGACCTTGATCAAGTGAAGCAGAAGGCAACATCCCAATTGATCCCGTTAACATCGAGGCTTGATCAGAGAGAATGTCGCCAAACATATTACCTGTGACAATCACATCAAAATCCTTAGGTGCTCTAACTAATTGCATAGCGGCATTATCAACGTACATGTGAGAAAGCGTAACATCAGGATATTGCTGACTCACTTTGGTCACAACTTCACGCCATAATTGTGA
>JBIKXM010000030.1:0-7612 GCA_044355755.1 Burkholderiaceae bacterium
CCTATTTAAAAATTCTGAAAATAATTTAACGAATTAAATAATTAACCCGGTTATTCTACTCGAGCTTGTCTATTTAAAGCTACGACTTAATTTAGCGCATGCTCGTGACGCTCAAGAACACCGTTCGATGATAGTACACGTAGCTCTCGCTGAGGATAAGGAATTGCGATACCATGCTGTTGGAAAGCACGCCAAATCGCTAGATTAACGTTGGATTGCACACCCAAGCGACCTTGCTCAGGATCATCAATCCAAAACCCTAACTCGTACAATATGCCACTATCCTGGAAACTAACTAATAATGCCCCAGGAGCAGGGTCGGTTAATACGCGCGGCACCCCTTTTACGGCCTCATTCATTATTTCCAACACTTTTTCCGGCTCTGCCTGATAACTCGCCTGTACCTGCACCGCTAATCGTACTAAATTGTGCGAATGTGAGAAGTTGCGCACCATATTAGCTATCATCAACTCATTTGGCACTAAAATTTCGGTATCGTCAGGCGCATGCAACACCGTATAACGCGTTCGGATCTGGGTCACCGTACCCGTATACTTATCCACAGAAATAAAATCACCTAGACGCAATGAGCGCTCCAGCAAAATAATAAAGCCAGAAACGTAATTACTGGCCACTTTTTGCAAACCAAAGCCCAATGCAACCCCTAAAGCCCCACCAAACACAGATAATGCGGTCAGATCAATACCGACTGAGCTTAAACTAACAATCAAGGCCAGAGTCACAAACACTACTCGAATAAGGCGTGCTGATAGTTCTTTTAAATTTGCTTCTAAGCTACTGCTGCGATTGATACGTTCACTCAACATTGAACTGACAAAGAGTGCGACGACTATCGTCAAAAACACCCAGGCAATCCCATTAAGTAAAGTTAATAAGGAAATTTTCTGCTTCGCACCAACGGTAAAAACAATTTGATCCATCCACAACGCGACTTCATCCAAGGTACCCAGGATATACAGCAATACAGCTAACCAGACCAAGGTTGTCAGTATCTTCTCGACGATTTTGATCATGCCAATGGCACCTGCCGAGACGCCTAAGACGCGACGCACCATAAAGAAACCAAAATACAGCAAACTCACACCGAATAATGGCGCCAGCGCCAAGTTGAGGACATAAGGCTTCATATAGGCAGATAAGATCAACTTGGCAACCCATACGAATAACCAGGTCATCAATGGAAAAGCTACTTTTTTTAAACTATTGGCTGCATAGCTAACCGTTAAAGAGCGCTCGATTGGCCGCTGAGATAACAAATGAACCAAACGCTTAGAAAATACCCAAGCCAAGCCGAAACATAAAAGCAATACGCCTAACTGCCAAGCGCTAGCTGGCCGGCTAAAATCATGTATAACATCATTAATCATCTCACCGAATAAATTCATTATATTGAGATCAGCCATTTTCATTTGCCCCTTATTTTGAAAGCACTAGTACTGCAGCATAAAAACCATCTGTGTTATGTAAATGCGGCCAAAGCTCAAAATCCTGTGTCATAGCCAAAGGAATAGACGATGTTGCTAAGACTTCTTGTATCGGTATGCGCTGAAATGCCGGATGTGTCGCCAAAAACTGTTCAATAATCGCCTGATTTTCTTGCTGCAGCAAACTACAGGTGGCATACACTAAACGTCCTCCAGGCTTTAACAATTTTGCAGCCGCATGCAAAATAGCCTGTTGTTTAGTCACCAACTCGGCTAACGACTCAGGTGTCTGCCGCCACTTCAAATCTGGATTGCGTCTCAGTGTCCCCAGTCCGCTACAAGGTGCATCTACTAGCACACGATCGACTTTTCCTGCGATGCGTTTTAGCTTGCTATCTTGTTCGCTGTTTATCAAAACAGGATGCACATTCGATAATCCACTACGCGCTAATCGCGGTTTTAATTTTGCTAATCGGCGTGCCACTATATCAATAGCATATAAGCGCCCAGTATTACGCATCATCGCGCCGAGTGCTAAGGTTTTGCCTCCTGCACCAGCACAAAAATCAACAACCATTTCACCCCGGCGTGGTGCCAAAAGACAGGCGAGCAACTGACTACCCTCATCTTGAACTTCCGTCCATCCTTGGGCAAACCATGTCGTATTAGATAAGGCTGGTTTGTTCGCTAGGCGAATTCCATCTGGCGCAAAAGGCGTAGCCTGAGCCCCCCAATCAGGGTGATGCGAAGCCAGATAATCTAATAGTTGTTCACGTGATACTTTGAGACGATTGACACGTAAGTCTAACGGAGCTGACTCTAGTAATGCCTGAGCTAATGCCTCTAGTTGACTGGACTGGAAACGCTGTTCTAAGGAGGCGCGTATCCAGTCAGGTAAATTACTACGCACCGACCAAGGCAATGTTTGCCGTTCAAATGTACGTAATTTCTCTAACCACGCCACCTCTTCGGGACGCGCTAGTGGCATCACCAGCGCAAGCCCAGCGGTTGCAGCTAGACCTAGTATCGCTAAACTGCGAGTTGCGCAACGGTCTCTAGAACCCATTTGCCGAGCGTCATGTTCAGCCAATAACAGCTTGGCAAACGCCTCAAACTCTAGTTTGCGCCGCAGCACTGCAAATACAGCTTCAGCAATCAAACCTCGTTCGCGCAAACCCAATTGCGCGTGGATTTTAAAATAGCGGCTCGTCAATACATCTGCCGGCGCAGTAAAGCTCAATACTTCTGTCAATAAAGACTGGATATGCCCAAGTAAATGCTTGCCCTGTGCCGTAGATTCACCCCGTTTTTGAGTATTTGTTTTGGCGCGTAATGGCCCCCGCTTTTTTACCATGCTAGCCCCTGCGCCTCACGCGGCAAAATATCGACTTTGCCATTTTGTATAGACAACCTTCCTTCGACAAACCAACGTACAGCTTGTGGATAAATATGGTGTTCTTGTTGCAATACACGTGCTGCCAAACTAACCTCCGTGTCATCTGGATAAACAGGCACAGCCGCTTGTATGACGATCGGACCATGATCTAATTCGGCAGTCACAAAATGGACGGTTGCCCCATGGATTTTGACGCCAGCAGCCAACGCCTGCCGATGTGTATGCAGTCCAGTAAAGCTGGGTAGTAAAGAGGGATGTATATTGACAATACGATTCTCGTAACGTTGAACGAACTCGCTACCAAGCACTCGCATAAAACCAGCCAAGATAATTAAATCTGGTTTAAATAGATCAATCTGCTGGGCCAGTGCGGCCTCAAAATCTATACGATCAGCATAAGCGCAATGATCGACAACGGCAGTTTGTAACCCCATTTCCGCAGCACGAACCAAGCCCTTAGCCTGCGGATTATTTGAAATAACCGCAGCGACCTTGGCTGGCATAGCCCCAGCTTGGCAAGTTCGCGCTAATATTTCCATATTCGAGCCTTGCCCTGAAATCAAAATAACTAAATTCTTCACAACTAAAACACTAAATATATTTAAGAATGACCAATGTTTACTAAAGCTTGACCGGAAGCTATAACGTATATCCTACCCATAGTATGCTGCCGAGTATAAGCTAAGGTTAGATTAACTCATCAATTCGGACACGCCGCTTAACCCAAATTTAAATCATGCACAGCTTGATCTGAGGGCGTCAGAATTACTATATTTAGCCTACAAACAGCGCACAAAAATAAAGAGTCGAATAAGCGTATATGGCTTCGATGAATTTAATCGTTAGCGTTACGCACAACAGCATTCGCCTGTAATAACACAACCGCATGCGCAGCTATCCCCTCACCGCGGCCTAAATGACCTAGACGTTCATTCGTTTTGGCTTTGACATTAACCTGTTGCGGCTCAATCTGAAGACAAGCCGCAATTGTATCGACCATCGCTGCAATATAAGGTGCTAGCTTTGGTGCCTGCGCAATCACGGTTGCATCAATATTGCCAACGCAATACCCAGTCTCACGTACTTGGGCATAAGCTGTTTTCAGCAGCATCTGACTATCTGCACCAGCAAAACGTAGATCATTATCTGGAAAATGTTGCCCGATGTCTCCCAGCCCTGCGGCACCTAATAAGGCATCGGTAATCGCATGCAATAGAGGGTCTGCATCAGAATGCCCTTGCAAACCTAAGTGATAAGGAATCCGCACGCCACCGATCAATAAAGCCCGATTTTCAACTAAAGCATGCAGGTCATATCCCTGTCCAACTCTAAATGGTAATAACTTCATACTATCCCCACACTCATCAAAGCGCTGACCCAAGGCAAATCATCGGCATAAGTCAGTTTCAAATTACGCAAACTACCCGGGATTAATAATGGCTTGAAGCCTAATCGTTCAACTGCCGCAGCCTCATCCGTCAAGATCTCACCCGCTTCTTGCGCCTGCTGTAAAGCGCTATAAAGTAGCCCAAACCGAAAAATCTGAGGAGTTTGCGCTTGCCAAAGTCCGTCACGTGCTAACGTGGCTTGCACCTGACATACACGAGAGGACTCATTATTAATTAGTTGCGCACGTTTCAAGGTATCGGCCAACGGGAGCGCCAATAGCCCGCCTACCTCATGCTCCGCCACCGCATCAAGCAATTGACTTAACATGGCAGAAGTCAATCCTGGGCGTGCCGCATCATGCACGAGAATCCAATCATCGTCTTGAATCGGGCCACTTCGAGCTAAGGCATGCAAACCATTCAGCACTGATGCTTGCCGTGTCGCACCGCCACAATAATGAACTTGCCATCGACAAGCAGGCGTGCCATAACCCAGCTCATCAAAATACTGCTCAAACTGCGCAACAAAATACCGATCGTTCGGTGCCAAAACTAAGTTTGTCAAATGGATTGCCGGATGCCTGCTTAAAGTCGCTAATCCATGCCACAGCATAGGCTTGCCTTGGATTGTCCAATATTGCTTCGGCAGCGCATCTTGTTGTATCGCAGCACGCAGGCCTGAGCCAGCGCAGGGAATAAGCGCAAAACAGCGGGGCATATTTTTTGAAGATTAAATTTTTTAAAAAACCAAAACAAGCGGGGCATTATAATCGCAGCTCAGAAGACCGTTGCATAACAGTCGCAAGCCGTCCAAAGACAAGGTGCTCGGCATAACATTGGTCCGGAAACCCACGCCACGGAGCAACTTTTTAAGAGATGCATGTATAAGCCGTTTCCTGGGCGCAAGCATTTTGGTGTTTCAGTACACAGCGATCAAGACCTATCAAGCGAATAGGTGCAGGAGCAAGTACCACACAACGCTATATTTGGGCTGCGCCGCAAGTTATGCCATGGTCTTCTCCGTCGGTTGAGCAGGGAACTCATTGGGCATAGACGCTACGGATAACCTCCTCACCGTGGCCGTATTGCAACTGTTTCTTTCAAATTATGTCTACGCTTGCTCAATTACCGAATTTACTCAACCCCGGACAACGCTACCTTGTGCCTGATGTACAAGGGGCCGCTGACGCATACCTACTGGCCCATTATGCGCAGCAACATCTATCAGGCAAACAACGTGCCTTTCCCGTCTTAGCGATTATTTGCGCGCAAGCAGGCGATGCCCAAAGATTGGTTGAGGAAATCCCCTACTTTGCGCCCGAACTACGTGTGCGGTTATTGCCAGACTGGGAAACCTTACCTTACGACAACCTGTCCCCACATCAAGATTTAATCTCAGAGCGTTTAGCTACCTTACAAGATATGCGTAGCCAACAATGCGATGTGGTAGTGATGTCAGCCAGCACTGCATTATTACGCATGGCACCACCCAGCTTTCTCGCAGCACATACCTTTTTTTTCAGCCAAGGCCAAGAAATTGATGAAACTGCCTTAAAACAGCAATTGCGCATCGCTGGTTATGACCCTGTCAGCGCTGTCATGCGTCTCGGAGAATATAGCGTGCGTGGTGGCTTAATCGACATTTTCCCGATGGGTTCTGCGCTGCCCTATCGCCTGGATTTATTTGGCAGTGAAATAGACAAAATACGCGCGTTTGATCCAGATACACAGCGCAGCTTATACCCAGTCAAAGAAATCCGCCTATTACCTGGACGCGAATTCCCACTGGATGAAACCAGTTGCATACAGTTTCGACAACGCTGGCGTGAAGTTTTTGAAGGCGACCCGAGCCGAATTCCACTGTATCGGGATATTGCTAACGGTGTCGCAGGCGCTGGTATCGAATATTACCTACCGTTATTCTTCGAGCACACCACGACCTTTTTTGACCATTTAGCCTCGCTGGCTGACGAGGCACATGCGCCTGCACAGTTGGTTCTAATTGGTGCCATCGATAAAGCGATTGAACAATTCTGGAGTGAGCTCGATAAACGTTATCAATTTCTAGCGAAAGATCCTGAAAAACCTATACTCTCGCCTGAAACGCTTTTTTTAAATAGCGAACAATTCTTCAGCTTTGCTAAGCCGTATGCACGCCTAGTCCTGAAAGCGACCGAAACGCCGCTACCGATTCAAGTCGCGATTGATCGTCGTGCGGCGGATCCGTTAACACAATTAAAAAAATTCGCACAAACCCATTCTGTACCGATATTACTGTGTGCTGATAGCCCGGGGCGACGCGAAACACTAAAACAGCTTTTATACGAAGCCGGACTGCGACCCGCTGAAGTAAATAATTTTGCAGAATTTATTCGCCACCCAAGCGGTCATGTTCAAGACACAGACACTGCACAAACAATCAAACAAGGCGCGACAACACAAGCAGAGCAGCATTATGGCAAGGCTATTAGCTTAGGCGTGGCGCCATTACATGCTGGTTTTGCCCTGCATGAAAACACAGACCGCAGCCTGTCACATTGGCTGATTACCGAAGCCGAGTTATACGCTGATGGGGTGCGTCGCAGCCGACGACGACAAGAGCGTGCCAGCAATATTGATACCATGGTGCGCGATCTGGTTGAGCTGAAAATCGGCGACCCAGTGGTCCATAGCGATCATGGCATTGGTCGCTATCGGGGGCTGATCTCAATGGATTTAGGGCAGGGCCTGGAGGAATTTTTGCACTTGGAATATGCACAAAACGCACTCCTTTATGTTCCCGTACATCAACTCAGTTTAATTTCGCGCTATTCGGGGGCTGACCCAGAAAGTGCACCTTTACATCAGCTCGGCTCAGGTCAATGGGATAAAGCCAAGCGTAAAGCAGCTGTAGAAATTCGTGATACAGCCGCTGAACTGCTGAATCTTTATGCGCGGCGAGCCTTACGTCAAGGTCATGCATTTGAATTTTCAGCACGTGACTACGAGAACTTTGCCGCCAGCTTTGGCTTTGAAGAAACCGCCGATCAAGCTGCCGCGATTGCTGCGGTGATTGCCGACATGACTTCAGGTAAACCAATGGATCGATTAGTCTGTGGCGATGTAGGCTTTGGCAAAACCGAAGTTGCCTTACGCGCAGCCTTCATCGGTGTGATGGGCCACAAACAAGTTGCCTTACTCGCGCCCACCACCTTATTAGCCGAACAGCATTTCCAAACCTTCTCCAATCGCTTTACCGATTGGCCAGTCAAAATTGTCGAACTCTCTCGCTTTAAAAGTAAAAAAGAGATTGCCACGGCCCTCGAAGCAATTAAAGCTGGCCAAGCTGATATCGTGATAGGCACACATAAATTGCTGTCATCCGAGCTCCATTTTCCACGTCT
>JBIKXM010000031.1:0-7557 GCA_044355755.1 Burkholderiaceae bacterium
GGTCAACATCCCTCGTGCTCGCGCTGGGTTCGTTGAGTATACTCGGCTTTGTTTCGGTGGCATGTAGTGAGGGTGACACTAAGGTAAAAAATATTAACCAGCAGAGCATAAGCTTAATCATTTTTGTATTCCCTGAAAAAGGATGTTTGTATAAGCTGATTTTGGATTTCTTGAGGCAATAGCTGAATATGGCGCTGCGCTTGCTGCAACATTAACCAATAATAACGATAACTAGCTCGGTCATGTAGTTTACCTGCATATTGGATGGGGCCCCATGCTACGGCTTGCGCATGCAAAAGAATCTGAATGCCAGTATGGACTTCGTCAAACGATGGCATAAATGCTTGCAGAATGGGTTGAATTTGGTTCGGATGAATACTCCATTTGCGCTTATACCCAAACTGATGGTGGGCTTTTAATGTATCCGCTTTAATAATGTCGCTATGGATAATATCTGTACACACGTTGTGCGCTGCGATTTTGCCGTATGTGTGGCATGCGAGAGCGATTTGTAGCATCGCATGGGCGATGATAGGGTGCTCAAATTGTGTCACTGGTTCCATCGCGCTTACCGGGATGGTGCCCTGATAGTTAGACACAAAATCCATTAAGCCAAAGCTTAAGCAAACGACTTGTTCCATGGCCGCGATTTCAGATACTTCATGTAATGCACCGTTTGTTTCAATAAGTGCATCGATGGGTATGCGTGCAATGTTTGCGTTATCGCTAATTTGATTAATTTGCGTCAATGCTGAGCGTACCGCTTCTGCATGATGTGCTTTTGGTAGCGTAATGTAAGCAATACGCGCACCGGCTTGTTCGATCAAGATAGTTAAATCATCCAGAAATGCCGGATGCTTTGGGTCATGTACGCGGACTCCAACACGATTGAATCGATTTTCTGGACTATTAATTAAGTTGGCGACAGTGATCGCATGTTGTCGTTCATTGCCGACCGGAGCGCCATCTTCGCAGTCGAAGGTGATGTCGAAAATAGGCCCTAACTGCTGTTGCAGTAATAAGGCTTTTTGCATCTGCTGCGGCGAACCGGCGTAGTGATCACACGCCGCTAAAGTGATCTGCGGCGTGGATGCATCGGCTTCAAATAAGGCTTGAGCAGGGTGTTGCATCTGATAACTGATGTAGGTCAAAGATGCGCTGGTTCATTTAATAGATGTGCAATTGCTGATTGCTCTTCAAGTAACTCATTGAGAGTGAGCTGCATACGTTCACGAGAGAAGGTATCGATTTCCAGATTAGGCACGATTTGGAAGTTTCCTTGCGCACAGGTAACAGGATAACCATAGACAATATCTTGAGGGATGCCATAGGAACCATCTGAGACAACACCCATAGTGACCCATTTCCCTTGCGTACCTAAATGCCAGTCCCGCATATGATCGATTGCGGCATTGGCTGCTGAGGCTGCGGAAGATAGTCCACGGGCATCGATAATGGCTGCGCCGCGTTTACCCACGGTGGGAATGAAGATTTCCTGATTCCAGGCTTCATCATTAATCAGTGGCTGGAGTGCTTGTCCTGCAATCGTAGCAAAGCGATAGTCAGGATACATAGTTGGGCTATGGTTACCCCAAACAATTAAATTTTCAATTTCAGAAACTGGGCGCTTGATCTTAGCCGACAGCTGAGAGAGGGCTCGGTTATGGTCTAAACGGAGCATAGCTGTAAAGCAAGATTTTGCTAAATCGGGCGCAGATTTCATTGCAATATAGGCATTGGTATTGGCGGGGTTACCGACCACCAGTACTTTAACCTGGCGGCTGGCAACAGTATTTAATGCTTTCCCTTGCGCAGTAAAGATCTGTGCATTGGCCGATAATAGATCCTTGCGTTCCATACCAGGTCCACGTGGTCGGGCGCCGACGAGCAGAGCAAAATCAGCATCCTTAAATGCAGTGAGTGGGTCACTGTGGGCACTCATGCCGTGCAATAAAGGGAAGGCGCAATCGTCGAGCTCCATCATCACGCCTTTCAGCGCTTTTTGGGCTTTTTCATCAGCGATCTCGAGTAATTGCAGAATAATCGGCTGATCTTTGCCTAACATATCACCGTTGGCGATGCGGAAGAGCAATGAGTATGCAATTTGACCGGCGGCGCCTGTTACAGCAACGCGCAAAGGGGATTTGGCCATTAAAAATTACCTCCGAAATCGTTTTTAAATTAAAAAATAATCAAAAGAGAAATGTAATCAATTTATCTATTGTTGTTAAATAGCGCTAAAATTCGCCCTGCATGGCTATTCTAGAGCTTGCGCAAAATTGTACTGATTTTACTTCCTATCTGAGGTTCAGGCTGTTATCGAATCGTCGCGAACTATATAGGCTGCTATTTTACCGGTACGCTGGTGCGTGTGTCGCATAAAATATTTGGTTTTCAGACCAACTTTCTGCAAGTCTTAATGGTTTAGGATGGCTGGTGCATGATTATTTATTCAATCTCTTTTGTAATTTGCGGCATAGCTATACTTTTTGGGTAGATACATCCGGCATATTCTCAAGAGACGCGTTAAATCTGAAATTAGCTGATTTTTAGTAAAAAGGTTCTAGATATATGGTTGACACCGAAATAAACAAGCGAAAGATGCGTAAGCGCTATCGGAATATCCAGATTACGCAAATAATAAACTACCGCTTGCCCTGGGCCGGTAAGGTTTCGATACTGCATCGTATAAGTGGTGCATTACTTTTTCTGTGTTTACCAGGCCTATTGTATTTATTGGAACTGAGTCTTTCCTCAGAGGCTGCCTATACCCGTTTTACTGAGTTACTTGAATTGCCGACTATCAAGTTGTTTATCTTGGTCTTAGTTTGGGCCTATTTACACCATTTTTGTGCCGGAATTCGTTACCTCCTGTTAGATATACATATTGGTTTGCAGCGTCAGATGGCGCAGCGCTCAGCGGTCACAGTGCTAGCAGTGAGTTTAAGTTTAAGTGCGTTGTTTGCAGCACGCTTGTTTCATTTTTTGTAAAACCTTAGAGGACGTTTATGTCAGATTCTCAAATAGGTGCAAAACGGTTAGTTGTCGGTGCACATTATGGCTTAAAAGAGTGGTTAATGCAGCGCCTGACAGCGATTATCATGGCGCTTTACACCATTGTTTTATTTGTACTTTTTCTAATTACCCCGACTATCGATCACCATCACTGGGTAGCGTTATTAGCTAATCCGTGGATGAAAATTATTAGTTTATTGGCCTTATTTTCTTTGTTTTATCATGCCTGGATTGGTGTTCGTGATATTTTCATGGACTATATAAAGCCTTTGAGCATCAGGTTGTTGTTGCAAGTTTTGACAGTATTGTGGTTACTCGGTTGTGCTGTCTACAGTGCGCAGATTCTTTGGGGAGTGTAAAGTATGACAGCGATTAAGACAGCGTTGCCATGTCGTCGTTTTGATGTCGTGGTGGTTGGTGCGGGAGGCTCTGGTATGCGTGCGGCATTACAGCTCGCCGAAGCCGGTTTAAGTGTCGCGGTGATTTCAAAAGTTTTCCCGACACGCTCGCATACCGTTGCTGCACAAGGAGGCATTGGCGCATCACTGGGCAATATGAGTGAGGACAACTGGCATTACCATTTCTTTGATACCGTCAAAGGTTCAGACTGGTTGGGTGATCAAGATGCGATTGAATTTATGTGTCGTGAGGCACCTAAAGTCGTGTATGAGCTGGAACACTTTGGTATGCCTTTTGATCGCAATCCAGATGGCACGATTTATCAGCGTCCTTTCGGTGGGCATACTGCGAATTATGGTGAAAAACCGGTGCAGCGTGCTTGTGCCGCAGCTGATCGTACTGGGCATGCGTTATTGCATACGCTTTATCAGCGCAATGTACGCGCGAAAACACATTTTTATGTAGAGTGGATGGCGCTGGATCTGATTCGAGATCAGGACGGTGATGTGTTGGGCGTAACAGCCTTAGAAATGGAAACCGGGGAGATCTATATCCTACAGGCCAAGTGCACATTATTTGCGACCGGAGGAGCCGGGCGTATCTATGCAGCCTCAACCAATGCCTTTATCAATACGGGTGATGGTTTAGGTATGGCTGCACGTGCCGGCATACCCTTGCAGGATATGGAGTTTTGGCAGTTTCACCCGACTGGTGTTGCGGGCGCGGGCGTATTGCTCACCGAGGGGTGTCGTGGCGAAGGGGGCATCTTAAGAAATGCCAACGGTGAGCGCTTTATGGAGCGCTATGCGCCGACTTTAAAAGATTTGGCGCCACGTGATTTTGTGTCACGCTCTATGGATCAGGAAATTAAAGAGGGTCGAGGATGTGGCCCAAATAAAGATTATGTCTTACTGGACTTAACCCATATCGGGGCCGAGACTATTCACAAAAGATTGCCATCAGTATATGAAATTGGTAAGAACTTTGCGAATGTAGACTGTACCAAACAACCTATACCTGTCGTACCTACCATACATTATCAAATGGGTGGTATCCCGACCAATATTCATGGTCAGGTTGTCGTACCTAAAAATGGTGTGATGAACACGGTTGTGAATGGTTTTTATGCGATTGGCGAGTGTTCTTGTGTGTCTGTGCATGGAGCGAATCGTTTAGGTACAAATTCTTTGTTAGACCTTGTAGTCTTTGGACGAGCAGCCGGTAACCATATTGTGCAAACTGCGTTACGCAATAAGGAGCATAAACCTTTGCCGGCAGATGCTGCGGATCGTGCGTTAGCGCGTTTGGATAAACTAGACCGTTCGATCTCGGGAGAGTACACCCAGGATGTTGCAAATGATATACGTCGCAGCATGCAAACCTATGCAGGGGTGTTCCGTACACAGAAGCTGATGGATGAAGGGGTAGCACAAATTCAAAGCATTGCTGAACGAGCACAACATATTCATCTCAAGGATAAATCAAAAATATTCAATACCGCACGTGTTGAGGCACTAGAGCTGGCTAATTTAGTTGAAGCGGCACGGGCTACGATGGTTTCCGCGGCGAATCGTAAAGAAAGTCGTGGTGCTCACGCGCATGATGATTGCCCGCAGCGTGATGATCAAAATTGGATGAAGCATACGCTTTGGTATAGCTCAGACGATCGCCTTGAATATAAACCAGTGCAATTGCAACCTTTAACTGTGGAATCGATTCCACCCAAAGCACGTACCTTTTGAGATACCTGCACAACTTATTCGTTAGCCCAAATACTGGGTTGTGCGGTGCTCGAAAACGAAGTTACAGTGCACGCTAACTTTGCCTAGCAGAGTTATGTGGGAACTAAATGCTGATGCACGACGTGTACACTGCGTCTTTTGTGCTCAGTGTGCCTTATTTTGGATTGCTCGTTACAGTTGTGTAGGGGTCTCCTTTTAGAAATTTTGGAACATAATTATCATGACTGATACCCGTATTTTTGAAATCTACCGTTACGATCCTGATATTGATGCGGCTCCACGTATGCAGACGTACGAGCTGAAACTATCAGGCCATGAGCGTATGCTGCTGGACGCCTTAGTTTTGCTCAAAAAAATAGACGAAACACTATCTTTCCGTCGCTCATGTCGGGAAGGGGTATGCGGTTCTGACGCAATGAACATTAATGGGAAAAATGGTTTAGCCTGTTTGACCAATATGTTGAGTTTGCCTAAAAAAATAGTGTTGCGGCCATTACCCGGGTTGCCCGTGGTACGCGATTTAATCGTTGATATGACGCAATTTTTTAAGCAGTATCATTCGATTCAGCCTTATCTGATTAATGAAACCCCTCCTCCTGAAAAAGAACGGTTACAAACGCCGGCTGCACGCGAAGAGTTAGATGGTTTATATGAGTGTATTTTGTGTGCGTCGTGCTCCACAGCCTGCCCGTCATTTTGGTGGAACCCAGATAAATTTGTTGGTCCCGCTGGCTTATTGCAAGCCTATCGCTTTATCGCAGATGATCGTGATCAAGCAACGGCACAACGTCTGGATAATCTAGAAGACCCGTACCGTTTGTTCCGTTGTCATACCATTATGAACTGCGTGGATGTTTGTCCTAAAGGGCTGAATCCGACTCAGGCTATCGGCAAAATTAAAGAGTTGATGGTTCGCCGTGCAGTTTGATATGCCTCAGGAGCGCCAACGACTGCGCTGGCGTGCCAGGCGTGGTTTATTGGAAAATGATTTACTGCTCGAGCGGTTTTTTCAGCGTTACGAGAACGATCTAAACCATGAGGAGGTCATCGCTCTGAGTGCATTACTGGAACTGGATGATAACGATCTATTAGATATTTTGTTATTACGTAAAAAAATAGAGTTTTATGCCAATTTCAGTACACCAGCAGAGAGTGAAAGCAAGCCAGTGGTGACGAGACAGCATAATCAGCAGGCTACGTCAGAAAAGCAGCAAAGTGACGTAGACCATGCTAGTCCGTTGTCAAAGCGCGGTTCGGATGTTTCGCCCGTGCAGTTCGAGAACGTGCCAGGCAGCTCAACTGACAAAGTTATACGTATGAAATGGGATTGGAATGTACAAGATACCCAGGGTATGACGACACTCCTCGCCAAATTCCAATCAATTTTAAAATTCTAATAGCGTCAAAATCGCTACATTGTCTTAAAGGAAACACCCTTATGACCCCTTCAGAAGTCAAAGCTACACTACATTTTTCAGATGGATCGCCTGTCATTGAGTTACCCCTTTACAAAGGTACGCAGGGCCCAGATGTACTTGATATTCGCAAACTCTATGGGC
The DNA here is from genome assembly GCA_044355755.1 of Burkholderiaceae bacterium. GTDB lineage: Bacteria > Pseudomonadota > Gammaproteobacteria > Burkholderiales > Burkholderiaceae > JADYYQ01. The sequence goes on from JBIKXM010000031.1 coordinate 6,716, forward strand.
AGACTGGAAAGTTTACCTATGATCCAGGATTTATGTCGACGGCTTCGTGTCGTTCAGAAATTACCTATATCGATGGGGATAAAGGTGAGTTGTTATATCGCGGCTATCCGATCGAGCAATTAGCGCAGCATAGTGATTTTCTGGAAACCTGTCATTTATTGCTTAAAGGCGACTTACCTAATCAGGTAGAAAAAGAAAAATTCCGTGATTTAGTGATGCACCATACGATGGTACATGATCAGATGCAACTCTTTTTACGTGGTTTCCGGCGGGACGCACATCCAATGGCTGTGTTAACGGGTTTAGTCGGTGCGATGGCGGCGTTTTATCATGACCAGTTCAGTTTGGACGATGCCAAACAGCGTGAAATTTCAGCGATTCGTTTAATCGCAAAAATGCCGACGCTGGTGGCTATGACCTATAAATACAGTGTTGGTCAGCCATTTATGTATCCGCACAACGAGCTTTCGTATACCGGTAACTTTATTCACATGATGTTTGCCACGCCATGTGAGCCGTACAAACTAAATGATGTATTGATACGTGCATTAGATAGAATTTTTATTTTGCATGCAGACCACGAGCAAAATGCTTCGACTTCAACAGTAAGGCTTGCCGGCTCTTCTGGAACCAATCCATATGCAGCGATTGCCGCTGGAGTAGCGTGTCTATGGGGACCTGCGCACGGTGGCGCTAACGAAGCGTGTCTGCGTATGTTGAATGATATTCAAGCGCAAGGTGGGATTGAGCGTATTGGCGAATTTGTCGCAAAAGTTAAAGATAAAAGTTCTGGTGTGCGTTTGATGGGCTTTGGTCATCGTGTTTACAAAAACTATGATCCA
>JBIKXM010000032.1:0-7537 GCA_044355755.1 Burkholderiaceae bacterium
CGACACGCAACTTCTATAATTGCCATAATTTCAAAATATCCAATCTTAGCAAATCAATCGATTGAAGGCAGCACCCTAAATCCAAAGACCGCGCCAGATTTGAATTCGCGTGGGCGATAGACCGGTACCGATGAGAAAATCTCGTAGGACATCCCTTTCCAGAAACCGCCGCGGAAGCCGAAGGCTGCGCCGACAAGACTAGAACCCAATGGACTTTGACTCGGGCCAAATACCCTACCGCCATCTAAACCCACAAAAAAAGCTTGATTGGTTTTACTGATCGGAAGCTGTACCTCGTTGCGCACATAATAGCCCTGCTCTGCAATAAGAGAATTATTTTCATCAAAACCACGAACGGAATAACGTCCACCAATAGAGATCAGATTCGATGATTCTTGCAAAGTTTGCGTGGTTTGTCCGTGGAAGGTGACCGTATACTGCGCATTAATACCGAATACATTGAACGGCGTGCTGATAGTCGCGTCGAGAACCTGAAAGTTATAACTCAAAGAAGATCTGGGGACGCCGAGTGCGGTCGGTTGCATATCGTCATACGCATTCAGCCAAGGGACACCCCAGGTGTGGCTGAGTGTCAGATCGAGTTTGGTAGTTCCAAAATAATGGCGATGTGCCCACGATAACTCGGCATAGGTCATATTGCGACGCTGCGCGGGGATAACGACACCAGCGGTAGTCGATTCGACCCAGCGTTTCGCGACACGAAAACCCAAATCATTTTTTTGCGCTTGATTACGCATGAACATATAAGATAGTTTCAAATCCATATTACTCTGATCAGAGGCAGTAATATATTGACTAGTAGGTGAAGCTCTAATCAGTTGGTATGACTGATTGCGCGAAGCTGACCAAGTGGCAGTCCAATTGCCGAAAGGCACAACATAACGCGCGTTATAAAATTTGCTCTCATGATCCCCTGGTGCGTGCGTCGCGTCGTGTGTTCCGCCTAAACTAAAAACGTCATTTAAGCCTAACGGGTCGTCATAAGTAAAATTAGCGCCAGCTTGCAGTTTACCTGTGGCGGTACTGCCCGAGTCATCAAAAGTCAGCATGGCGCGCCAAGGCGAGCGACGCGCAAATTCGAGTACCACATCCGTTTCCCCTGGGCGATCACCGGGAACCAGCTGCATTGACACATCAAAGCTGCTGACCTGTTGCAATTGCTCCAGCCCTTGTTCAATTTCACGTAAATTGAGTAATTTACCCGCCTTAGTAGGAAATGCTGTCGTGAAATTAGGTGGGCGTACCGTACCGCTTACCTTGATTGTGCGGATATATCCAGGTAATAACACCAACTTAAGCGTACCGCTTGATAAATCTTGGTCTGGAACCAAGCCGATGCGCGTCGTCGTGTAGCCTCGTTTGACCAGTTCAAGTAATAATTGATTAATCAGCATGCCAATTTTGCTTTTGCCAAAACACTGACCACGGGCTTTCTCGAGTTCATCATACAAAAAACGGAAGGTTCCCTGAGGTAATTGATCCTGAGCTGCGCGGACAATATGTGCGGGTAATTGCGGTGGTACTTCTAATATCAATTGATTAATACGATGACAGGGCTCATCTTTAGCAATCTCTTTAATCTGCTTTAAATCAGCAGGTGCGCCTTCATTGCCTAAATAGACCCTTGGCTGGGAGAGCTGCCGATCTCTTTCCTCAGCCTCTCTTTGTTGACGCCAGCGTTGTTCCTCTAGCAAGCGAGCTTGATCTTCTGGTGATAAAGCCGCGGACACTACTGAAGAAAAGAATAGGGGCAATAAGAGTATCGATTTTTTATTTTGCTGCAGGCGCAAAAGAATATTTTTTTTAAAAAATTGCAAACCCATCTTGTCTCCACATAGAATTATTCTCGTAAATTAAGACTCTTAATTATTATTGATAAAAGTGCAATATATATTAAAATAGATAAATTTTTAATGGGTGGCAAAGAAAAATATATTAAAGAAGCTCGACTGATCATGTGGGTGTATCGTTTTTATTCCGCTATTCCAATCACATTTTTCAGTGCCTTAATGGCCTACATCAGGCGATACATTTACACCAGGTATAAAACTAGGCAAACACGCTAAGATCAAAGCGAACGAAACACAGATAGCCGAGTGTGCATGCTCATTTATAAGTACTTGGTTCTGGCATAACTTGGCTCCACAGCGTTGGCAAACGCTGAAATGCTCCTTTTCAAAATATCGTTATCACAGAGATTGGTCAGTGTAGCCAATGACAGCGTATGACCTTTGAGATGAATCAGTTTAATTCCTGGATATAGAGAAACAGCATTTTTTCAATAGAAACCCTAATCGAGTAATTCCCAATTTCAAGCTAGCGCTAGCTCTAAGACACTCTAAAGACGAAAAAGAGCAGTCGTGGTCGACCAATGGGGGTAGCGCGATGAGAAGAGCGAGCACAGCATTCAGAGACAAGCTAGATATATGCAAGAATAGGATGCGCAGATTAGCTGGCCGAGGCCTAGCATATACCTTGTCTTGGGCACGTCTGAGCGGGGTAATGTTGTTGTGTATCAGCGTGAATGTCCATGCGGTACCAGCGGTCAATGCGTTGCCAAGCGGGGCGAATATCAACGCGGGGTCAGCGACGATCAATACCGTTGGGAATCAGATGACGATAACGCAGAGCAGTCATCAGTTATCGTTGAATTGGCAGAGCTTCAATATAGGCGCAAACGCGAGTGTGACCTACCAACAACCGAATAATCAATCAGTGGCTTTAAACCGGATATTAAGTGCGGATCCGAGTCAAATCTATGGGCGTTTAACTGCGAACGGCAGTGTGATCCTGATCAATCCAAATGGGGTGGTAATTGGCCCGGGCGCGAACATCAATGTGGGGGCGATGATCGTCTCGACCTTGGCTTTAAGCGATAGCGATTTTCTGTCAAACAACTACCATTTCACGACGCCGAGTGCAGATAGCTTAGGTGTTTTGACACCGCAAATTTTGGCCCAGGGGGATATCAATGCAGCGGCGGGTGGCTATGTGACGTTGATCGGGCATAACATCCAAAACCAAGGCAGCGTGAGTGTGCCAGGTGGCACGGTAGGATTATTAGCCGGCGATACAGTGAGTTTGAATCTGAGTAGTACGAGTGGTGTGCTGCCAAGCGTGACCGCAGCGGCGAATAACGACGCACGCATTAGCCAAAGCGGAACCATCAATACTGCGGGTGGTCAAGTACAGTTGATTAGCTATAACGCGGGTGGTAATGAGGGTGACAGCACGCCGTCACCGTTAACGAGTAGCGTTGTGCTGGAGCAGAGCGGCACGATCACCACTGGTGGTGGGGCGATATGGGTAGATGGTGGCATGACCGGGATTACCGAGCAGCGTGGTCAACTTAACACAGTCAGTGCAACTGGTGTAGGCGGCAAGGTTACGCTGCTAGGGGATAAAGTTGGTTTATTGGCCGGCAGTGAGATTGATACGAGTGGTGGCCAAGGTGGGGGTACTATACTCATCGGTGGCAATTGGCAAGGGCAAGGGCCAGAGCGTAATGCACGTGTTGTCTATATGGATCCACGGGCGGCGATAGTCGCTAATGCACAGCGACAAGGTCACGGCGGCAAAGTAGTGCTATGGTCAGATGACTACACAGGGTTTTATGGCACGATCAGCGCTAAAGGCGGCAGTCAAGGGGGCGATGGTGGCCAAGTTGAGACCTCTAGCCGCAATAACCTACAAGTCAGTGGTTTGGTCGATACTTCAGCTGTATTGGGTAAAGCTGGAAATTGGTTATTAGACCCTTCAAACATTGTGATTCAGACAGGCGGTACAACCAACATTAATGTCAATGGTCAAATCTATCAGCCGACCTCAGGCACACAAACTGTCAACGTTGCTTCCATTACCGCTGCACTTGCGGCGGGGAATAGTGTGACGATACAGACAGGCGTATATAACGCCGCAGACAGTACGACATTGGGCACAGTGGATGGCACTTCTGGACAACTGACATTGTCTGACGATATCAGACCAATTATTGCTGCGGGCCTGACGCCGACACTGACCTTAAGGTCTGGTTACATACAAACCCTAAATGGAGTGATTGATGCCACAGGCGGTGCGGGTAAATTAAATGTCATCCTCTATTCAGCAGCGGCGGATAATGCGACAAACCGAAGCGTGGTTGTTGGGACAGTTAACGCGAATAGAAATATCCTGACAAATGGGGGCGATCTAACAATTAGTACGGGACTTGGGACTTATATAAAAGCAAGCAATTTTGTAACCAATGGAGGGGCTGTTCAGTTTACACCTGCCGTCTTAAGTGGGAGCGGTCGAGCAAGTACAGCTGATGTTTTTATAGCCAATGCAGCGGGATTTACTATCAATACAGATAATTTATCAGGCGTAGCCGGAGACATTAGCTTTAGCGGTAAGATCGATTCAGGAAATGCTTATATATACGCAAATAATGCTAGTGATGATACTAGTTGGACTACAGCATTTAATTCATCGCTTAACTGGGGCGTAAATAATCCGACCCAATACGCAACGTTATGTCCAACGATGAATTGCATAACGCGAATGGCGACAATTAGTAGCGGACTTGAAAACAGCATTGTTGGTGCAACAGCAGGTTTTAATGGTATTTGGCTAGCTGGTAGACGAGATTCTGGTGGAGGCAGTAATTGGTATTGGGTAAAAACGAGTGCACAAGCTACTAATCCAGCTGCGAATGGAGCTGTACATTTTTTTACACAAGGAGGAAGTGCCGTTAATGGTGCGTATACCAATTTTGCTAGTGGAGAACCGAATGGTGGAGGAGTGCCTGGTAGCACTAACGAAGGTTATTTGCAGATTGCAGGACCACTAGGGAGGTGGAATGATTTATGTAATATTTGTAACAATGGTAGCTCGCCCTATGATATAACTGGCTACGTGCTGACAATTGAACTACCCTCTTCACCGTTCTCTATTAATGCAGGTGTAGGAGTTAATGGTGGGACGGTTTCATTTAGTAATGCTGTTGGTAGTGGTAATCCTTTAGCCTCTCTCAATGTGACAGGTAAAACGATCAATACAACCGGAGGTGTGAGAACCAATGGTGGTGCGATCACCTTTAATGCTGATCAGGGCATAAGCGGCAGCAATGCGATACTTGATACCACCAATGGCGGCAGCGTAGCCAGCGGTGCGGCGATTAACCTTACCAATAGTACGACGGGGAATATCAACTTTAGTGGGACAAGCAGTTTCAATGCGGGTACGAATAACATCACTGTTCGGAATGGGCCATTGACTCCGAGCGCGGGCACCGGAGCAATCACCCTAGTTGGGCTAACGGGTAGAAACATTACCGTATCAAACAACTTCAGCGATGCGAGCGCAGTTAACACCAATAACATTAATATAAACGGGGCGATTAATGCGAGTGGTCCGATAGCGATCAGCTCAGATAGTGGTGATATCAGCATCGCAGCGAACCAAGTGACGACATTAAATAGTGCGCTAGCGAACACAATTAGTCTGAGCGCAGGGCGTAATATTACCTTGAACACGGGCGCCAACCTGTCGAGTACCGGTGCCGGTGCAACTACCGTGAATCTGATCGCGGGTAACAAATACAGTAGCACGTTACAACTGAACAACAGTGTGATTACCACTGGTGGCGGTAGTTTGAACCTATACAACTTACAGACTGGTAATTTAACGGGCAGTGGCAACCTGAGCTTAGGCGGCGGGGCACTGAATATCTACAGTCCTGGCAGCAATAGCCTAAGCGGTATCATAGCGGGCACGGGTACCAATCTGACGCTATTGGCGCAAAACGATGTCAGCTTATCGAGCTATAACCTAAGCGTGGCGAATGGTACCCTTACCTTGAGCGGCAACAACAGCTATACCGGTCTTACCACAATTAGCCAAGGCACTGTCATTGCAAATAATGCCAGTGCCTTAGGTAGCAGTGCAGCAGGTACCACCGTCATGGACGGTGCGACATTGCAAATCAACAACGTCAATCTTGGCAATGAAGCGATCACCCTGAATGGTTCAGGGGTGGGTGGGAATGGGGCGTTGCTCGCAAGTGGCGCAAATAGCCGTATCAATGGTGCCTTGACCATTGCGAGCAGCAGCTTGATCAATCGGCTGAATAGCGATACCGATACCTTAACCTTAGGCGGCGCGACGACGGTGGCTGCGGGGCAAACCCTCACGATTGGTAAAACAGCTGCGAACACATTTAACTTCATCACCAATGGCAGTAGTGCGACGATTAATGGCGCAGCTGGCGGTACGTCTAACTTCGTGATACAAACCAAAGGTAACGTTAACCTATGCGGTGCTGGGGCTAGCCTATGTGGTGCGGTGGGGGGCGTCAATCCCTTCCAAAACATCAGCATTGACCCGACCGATACCGTGCTTGGCAACATGACGGCGGCCACTATCTATATCGCTAATCCAACAAATAGCAATACAGGTTTAAGCACAGCGAGTAGCGTGACCCTAAATGGCGTCTTGACGGCGACCGGTAGCGTGAGTAGCAGTGCGCCGAGTACCGATGTATATGGCTACAGCACGCCGTTGCTGATCGTGACCAACAAATTCATCAAGGGTATGGGTGGTAATCTGGTTGTCAGTGACCCGAACAGTCGTTGGTTAGTCTGGTCGAGCGATCCGACAGCGGATACGCGCACCGGCTTGACGTATGGCTTCAAACAATACGGTGCGAGCTATACAAATAATATGGCAAACCTGATCGTATCGGAGCGCACCGGTACGCCGCCGAGAAGCGGGTTCATCTACAACAACAGCTATACCCTGACACTCGGGCTGAGTGGAACGGTGAGCAAGGTCTACAACGCAAATAATAGCGCGACGATAAATAATACCAATGGCGCACAAACAAACTACAGTGTGACCGGTTTAATCGATAATGACACATTAGATAAAAGCCAATTGCCAGATACGGGGACTTACGATACGGCTAACGTAGGTACGAATAAACAAATTAGCGTTAACGGTCCAAGCACATTACAAATCAAAAATAGCAGCATAGACGTTTATGGATACAGCTACACACCAAGCACCCTGCAAGCAAATATTGGTACCATTACCAAAGCCCCATTAACCTTGACGCCGAATAGTGGTAACGTCACCTATAACGCGAACAACTTTGGCTTAGTCAGTAATCCTAGCTTGGCGAACTACAGCACAGACATCGCGAACTACAGTGCGGGTGCCGGCCAGTTACAAGGTAGCGATAGTCTCAACAGCCTAGCCGGCTTGAGCATAACTGGCAATCTGACCTTTGCGGGTAATAGCGCGGCACCGGTGAATGCTGCTACCTATCTCATTGGCGTTGGGAGCACCAGTGCGATAGCCAACAACTATGCGATTACTTTTAGTAATCTAACTAACAACAGCTATGTCATCAACAAAGCGGCGTTAACCTTGACGCCGAATAGTGGTAACGTCACCTACAACGCGAACAACTTTGGCTTAGTCAGTAATCCCAGCTTGGCGAGCTATAGTACCAACATTGCCAACTACAGCGCAGGTG
>JBIKXM010000033.1:0-7507 GCA_044355755.1 Burkholderiaceae bacterium
CGTTACAGAGTCACGAAGTCGCACCAGGGCTACTCGCTGCCAGCCCGTGTTTAACAGTACGTCGTCTAGTCCAAGCCTATCAACAAGGCATTTTTCCTTGGTACTCCGAAGGACAAGCAGTATTATGGTGGAGCCCTGATCCCCGAATGGTGTTAGTCCCCTCACAATTCAAAGCTTCGCATAGCTTACGCAAATTCATACGGCAAATACTTAGGTGCGATAAATGGGAAATTTGCCTTGATATGAATTTTCAAGGCGTCATGCAATCCTGTGCCAATATTCAGCGTCGAAGCCAAAGCGGCACTTGGATTACGCAAGCCATATTAGCCACTTACTACACGCTACACCAACACAATCAAGCGCATAGCATTGAAGTGTATTACGCTGGACAACAAATTGCTGGCCTATATGGCGTTGCGCTGGGGCGTATGTTTTTTGGCGAATCAATGTTCACGCGACATCCGAATGCGTCAAAAATAGCCTTAGCTGCTTTATGTGCGTTTCTTCAAAGAAACCAAGTAGATTTGATTGACTGCCAACAAGCGACTTCACATTTGGCTTCATTAGGCGCAGCAACAATACCACGTGAAAAATTTACAGCGCATTTAAACCAAACCGTTTGGCAGCCCCCGATTACGAACTGGCAACTCGATAAAACCATCCTACAAGATTGGATAACAGACACCCCCGATAACAAAACTTAAAATCATTTCTTGATCTCTATCGTCAGCTTCACCCATACCACATTAACTCGATCGTGAGACCATTGCACAACTGTAGCGACAATAACTTACACACCTGATTTGTACAGATACCCGGATTGCTTGATAGTTGCGGGCAATATCTGTAACCTAGCGCGGCGTCAATTTAGAAATTTCCTGTATGTACAATTCGCTTTATCCATTATTACGCCCCTTACTCTTCCAACTTCAACCAGAAACAGCCCATTCCTTGACCTTGAATGCGCTACAGTGGTTAAGCCGTGTGGCGCAGTATCGCGTTCCGGCGCCGCTTGCCCCCCAGCAGATCATGGGCATTAACTTTCCCAATCCGGTCGGCTTGGCGGCAGGTCTTGATAAAGATGGTAGCTATATCGATGCCTTAGCCACATTAGGCTTTGGTTTTATTGAAGTTGGCACCGTCACCCCTCGACCGCAACCCGGTAACCCTCAGCCGCGGCTGTTCCGCCTGACGAAAGCGCAAGCCTTAATCAATCGCATGGGTTTTAATAACTATGGCATAGAAGCATGTATCGCCAATATTCAACAATCTCAATTTTTTGCACGCGGTGGTGTACTTGGGATTAATATCGGGAAAAACGCTGACACTCCAATAGAGCATGCTATTCAAGACTATCTCTATTGCTTGGAAAAAGCCTATCCTTATGCGAGCTATATCACTATCAATATTTCTTCGCCGAACACCAACAATTTACGCGAGCTGCAATACAAGAGCGCGTTTAATGCGCTGTTATCAACATTAAAAACACACCAGCAACGACTTGCAGATAAGCACCAGCGCTATGTACCGCTCGCCATCAAAATCGCACCTGATCTTGCGGCAGAACAGCTGAAACATATTACCGACGGTATCACCACGCATAACCTAGATGGCCTGATTGCAACCAATACAACACTGGCACGCCACAACCTAGGGGCAGACAAACATGCGCATGAAACCGGTGGATTATCCGGCGCCCCGGTATTTGAAGCATCCAACAATATTGTTAGAACACTACGCTCTCAGCTCGGAAAAAACTTTCCGATTATCGGCGTGGGCGGAATTCTGAGCGCTGCCGACGCGCTGGAAAAACAACGTGCCGGCGCAAATCTAGTACAAATTTATACCGGGTTAATTTATCAAGGACCACAATTAATCGACGCTTGCGTAAAGGCATTCGCCTATAATAAGGCCGGTTAACACTGATCAGCTCTTAAGCATGCCTAGTTCGAGCAAAAAATAGACTGATTAGGACCTATTACTATCCATCCCTACTCGCAATGGAACGTACCCGAAGCAAAACAACTATCCAGGTCATCGAGCGCATGATGATTTTGCTCGACAATTTGGCTACACACGCCGAGCCAATCAATCTTAAAGAAATTGCCATCCATACTGGACTGCATCCCTCGACAGCGCATCGCATCTTAAATGACATGGTAGCCTGTCGCCTGGTTGATCGCTCAGATACCGGTAGCTACCGCTTAGGCATGCGCCTATTAGAGCTTGGCAATCTTGTCAAAGCACGCTTATCGGTGCGCAATGTAGCCATCTTACCCATGCGTGCCTTACATAAACTAACCCATCAAGCGGTTAACCTATCAGTCCGCCAAGGAGATGAAATTATCTACATTGAGCATGCCTATGGAGAACACTCAGGGATGCAAGTTGTCAGAGCGATTGGTGGCAGCGCACCTCTTCACCTCACCTCGGTTGGCAAATTATTTTTAGCCAATGATCCGGCCGCCGTGATTCACGCTTATGCTGAACGTACCGGGCTCATAGGCCAAACACAGAATAGCCTGACCGATATAGAAGTACTAGAACGTGAGCTAGATTGGGTGCGGAAACATGGCTATGCCCGGGATAATGAAGAGCTCGAGTTAGGTGTACGCTGCATAGCGGTCGGCATTTATAACGATAATAACCAACTGATTGCCGGTTTATCTCTGTCATCTCCCTCCGACCGGATGCAGGCAACATGGATTCCAGCACTACAAGAAACCGCGCTGCACATTTCCCGTGGCATGGGATACACAGATAAAGCATAACCGACCGCCAAGAATGAGGCACAATTTCACTGGCAGCGACAGTGCAGTGCGCCAAGACAGTAGGTAAGCACAACACCGCCAAGGTAGTTTTGTGTACGTGATAACAGCGTACAATTTGCAGATTAAATTGAGTGCCAATAATATAGAGCACTTCTCAGCTAACGAACAACGATTGTTTCAAATCAGGGCTGATGCAAATCCATCCCAGCACAGCAGTGAGGTCAAATGGCCATAATGCAGTTGGGCGATTTTGTGTAAGCCCTAAAAAATAGGTACCTTTTATGACTATAAAATCCGATAAATGGATACGGCACATGGCAACTTCTCATAAAATGATCGAGCCCTTTGTGCCAGACCAAGTACGCATGCAAGCAGACCGGCGTATTGTGAGTTATGGAACCTCCAGCTATGGCTATGACATTCGTTGTGCCGATGAATTTAAAATCTTTACCAATATCAACAGCACCATTGTTGACCCTAAGAACTTTGATGAAAAATCATTCGTCAACTTTCAGGGCGATGTCTGCATCATTCCGCCGAACTCCTTTGCACTTGCACGTACAGTTGAGTATTTCCGTATCCCACGCAATGTACTGACCATCTGCCTTGGCAAAAGTACCTATGCGCGTTGCGGCATTATCGTCAACGTCACACCTTTTGAACCGGAATGGGAAGGCTACGTTACCCTTGAATTTTCCAACACCACCCCGCTACCCGCCAAAATTTATGCTGGAGAAGGGTGTGCCCAAGTGATTTTTTTTGAATCAGACGAGACCTGTGAGACCTCCTACCGTGATCGCAACGGCAAATATCAAAGCCAAACCGGCGTTACCTTACCGAAAACCTAAACAAAACAACTGCTCTGATTGCTTATATGAAATTTCGTTTCCCTATCATTATCATCGATGAAGATTTTCGCTCAGAAAACATCTCTGGTTCAGGTATCCGTGCTCTGGCAGAGGCCATCGAAGCTGAAGATATAGAAGTGCTCGGCTTCACTAGCTATGGTGATTTAACCTCCTTTGCACAACAAACCTCACGAGCCTCCTGCTTTATTCTGTCGATTGATGATGAAGAATTCGGTAGCGGTAGTAAAGAAGAAATCGATAACGCATTAAGTGGGTTGCGTGGCTTCATTACAGAAGTCCGCCGCCGCAGTGAAGAAATTCCCATCTTTCTCTATGGTGAAACGCGCACTGCGCGCCATATCCCGAATGATGTTTTGCGCGAACTACACGGCTTCATCCATATGAACGAAGATACACCAGAGTTTGTTGCACGCCATATCATTCGAGAGGCAAAAGTGTATCGTGAGTCGTTGGCACCGCCGTTCTTTCGCGCATTAACACACTACGCTTCAGATGGTTCCTATTCTTGGCATTGCCCAGGACACTCGGGTGGTGTTGCCTTTCTAAAAAGCCCGGTCGGACAGATGTTTCACCAATTCTTTGGTGAAAACATGCTCCGGGCCGATGTTTGCAACGCCGTTGATGAGTTAGGGCAACTACTCGACCACACTGGCCCAGTCGCCGCCTCCGAAAGAAATGCGGCACGTATTTTTGCGGCTGACCATCTATTTTTCGTCACCAATGGCACCTCGACCTCCAACAAAATAGTTTGGCATTCCTTGGTCGCACCTGGGGACGTGGTCGTAGTTGACCGTAATTGTCATAAATCAATACTCCATGCCATCATGATGACCGGCGCAATCCCGGTATTTTTAATGCCAACGCGAAACCATTTCGGCATCATTGGCCCGATTCCCAAAGAAGAATTTTCCTGGGACAAGATACAACAAAAAATCAATGACAACCCCTTTATCGAAAACAAAAACATCAAGCCCCGGGTGCTCACTATCACACAAAGCACCTATGACGGTGTGCTCTACAACGTCGAAATGATCAAAGACATGCTAGATACCAAGATCGAAGCTTTACACTTCGACGAGGCTTGGTTACCGCATGCGAGCTTTCATAACTTCTACCAAAATATGCACGCGATTGGCCGTGACCGTCCACGTACCCATGAATCGATGGTCTTTTCGACCCAGTCCACACATAAATTACTCGCCGGCTTATCACAAGCCTCACAAATCCTGATACAAGAATCATTAAACCGGCAGTTGGACAAACACTGCTTTAATGAAGCCTATCTGATGCATACCTCGACCTCCCCCCAATACTCCATCATCGCCTCGTGTGACGTGGCCGCGGCAATGATGGAACCGCCTGGGGGAACCGTATTAGTAGAAGAGTCGATCGCCGAAGCATTAGACTTTCGCCGTGCCATGCGCAAAGTAGATGATGAATTTGGCGCGGACTGGTGGTTTAAAGTATGGGGCCCTGATTACCTTGTTGAAGAAGGCATAGGCGAGCGTAGCGACTGGATGCTGAAAAATGGTGAACATTGGCATGGATTTGGCAATCTAGCGCCTGGCTTTAATATGCTAGACCCTATCAAAGCCACGATTATCACTCCTGGCTTAGATGTCAATGGTGAGTTCTTCGAGACTGGTATCCCCGCCGCGATCGTCACAAAATACTTGGCAGAACATGGCGTTATCGTCGAAAAAACAGGACTTTACTCCTTCTTTATCATGTTCACGATAGGCATCACTAAAGGGCGCTGGAATACCTTAGTCGCAGCCTTACAGCAATTCAAAGATGACTACGATAAAAACCACCCGCTGTGGCGCGTGCTTCCTGAATTCATTGCCACTTATCCGCAATACGAACATTACTCCTTGCGTGATTTATGCAATCAAATCCATAGCGTTTACAAACTCAATGATGTTGCCCGTGTGACAACCGAGATGTACCTCTCCAATATGGAACCGGCGATGAAGCCCTCTGATGCTTGGGCATGTATGGCTCATAGAAAAATTGATCGGGTCAAAATTGATGATCTAGTAGGACGCGCGACCGCTACCCTACTCACTCCCTACCCACCGGGCATACCACTACTCATCCCTGGGGAACGTTTTAACAAAACCATTATTGAATACTTACGCTTCGCCCGTGAATTTAACCGTTGCTTCCCTGGCTTTGAGACCGATATTCATGGCCTCGTCAAAGAAAAAACCGATGGTGTGTTGGAATATTATGTTGACTGCGTGAGACTATAACGATCCCCCCCTGAGCCTGAACTCAGGGTTAGCATGGGGCTACATACCAACGTAGCTGGCGCGACTTACAAATCGCGTTGCGCAACCAAGCCTGAGTGCCGCGCAATAAGCTCACACCATTTCAATTAATTGGCGATACCATAAAAACCGTTTCAATTAAAACAAAACTTGTTTTAATTGAAACAAATGGTTATACTTAACTTGTCTCAGCAATCTTGCTAGGAGGTTAAAAATGCGTACTCTTGCTGTTACACATGTAAAGGGGGCCACAGAAGATCGCCATGCGTTAGCCAAAATGGTCATGACACTGTTAGACCATTGGCAATTGTCTACCGCAGATCAAGCGGCGATGCTAGGCATTGCTGAAAGCAACCGCGCCGCTTTGGCACGCTATCGCAAAGGCGAAGCAATGGGGGCGAGCCGTGATCAATATGAGCGTGTTGGTCATTTACTAGGCATTCACAAAAATCTGCGCTTATTATTTCCTCATAACCGAGATCTAGCTTATCGCTGGATGTCAAATCGCAACCAAGCATTTAATAATCTCACCCCGGTCGAAGTTATTAAAGAATGGGGCTTTGCCGGTTTGCTGATGGTACGTTCTTATTTAGACCGTGCACGAGGCGTTTAGTGGATATTTTTAAAAACGTATCCCTAGAATATACCCATCGTGATTTATTCCGTAATATCGTTTCGCTAAGAGAATCTCAAGATCTGTTTGATGATTTATCGACTGAGCCATCCGACTGGGAACTGGCGCAACGCGTAGAAGGCGAAGTAAAACCACCCTACTATCAATCTCAAACCCCTGTTATCTATCGTCCTTTTGAAGATGCCCAATGGGCACATGCCATCTCCTATCCCTTTAAAAACTGGCAAAGAAGCCGCTTTTCTGACGGTAGCTTCGGTGTTTGGTATGGCAGTGATTTAGCAGAAACAACGGTTTATGAAACTGCTTATCATTGGCACCGTTTTTTATGCGACGCACACTTTGATAAAAAAGAGGTGCCGCAAGAGCGTAAAATTTACAGTGTGTTCTGCGATGCGTCTTTATTGGATTTTAGGCCGCTGACTGAAATCTATCGCGAATTAATTGATAAAACAGATTATGGTTTAACCCATAGCGTGGGCGCTAAGATTCACCATGAAGGTCATCCAGGGTTGTTGACCATTTCCGCACGTCACAAAGCAGGCACGGTGTATGCCATATTTAATCCGAATGTGTTATCTAATGCACGCTATCTATACGCGCTCACCTACCGCCTGCAAGGAAACCGTATTCTAGTAGAAAAGATTCCCGGGACCACTTGGCTAGAGATTTTCATCGCTGATTTATAGGGCTTGCCGGATTTAGGAGCCCCTTCAATAACCTAGAAGAGATAAAAAGAAGTAAAAACTGGCGGAAGCGGTGAGATTCGAACTCACGGAGGGCGTAAACCCTCGCCGGTTTTCAAGACCGGTGCATTCAACCGCTCTGCCACGCTTCCAAATTGAGATAGAGCTATTGCTAAATTAAGCAAGGTGCGCATTATAAGCGTTCTTCGGCAAAATAGTGAAATTTTTTAGCAAAAATAACGTAAAAAAAGAGGCTAATCTGCCAGAAAAATAGCTT
>JBIKXM010000034.1:0-7500 GCA_044355755.1 Burkholderiaceae bacterium
CTCCGTACTCATATCAAACGCCTAGCCAGAAAAACCATTTGCTTTTCTAAATCCGCTGAAATACATGAAAAAATTATCGGAACCTATATTGAGCGATATCATTTCAATTGATTGGAGGCACTACCCTAAACCATGCCGAGGAGTACATCGCAATTCAGAAAAAAAGCGTGACCGTTACATCAGTGATGATGAATATCGTGCTGTGTGACTCAAATCAAATGAGACGATACGTTGCCTAATGGACTTAGCCTATCCAACAGCGCAAAGAATAGGGGGTTTGATTGAAATTACATTGTCAGACATAAATGAAAAAGGAATAGCTTTCCGGCAAAATAAAACAGGTAAAAAATTATTGGTAAAAATGACACCTGAGCTTAACAAAGCTATAGAACGTATTCATCAACTGCCTCACAAAATTGGTAGCCTTGTTTTATTTCATACCCAAAAAGGACGGTCATATACATACGCAGGTGTTAGCGTAATGTTTAGGCGAGCGGTTAAAGCTTCAGGAGTAAAAGATTTTCACTTTCATGATTTGCGCGCAAAGGCGCTAACTGATGCAAAAAAAGCTGGATTAGATTCGCAGAAATTAGCTGGGCATGCCACTGAGAAAATGACCGCTCATTACATTAAAAGAAGAGAAATTGAAGAGGCGACTCCTCTCCCGAGAACAGTTTTATAAAAATCATATTAGACAATTGTCTAATATTCCGCACAAAAAAAGCTTCTACATTTCTGTAGAGACTTTTAATATTTGGCTCCCCGACCTGGGCTCGAACCAGGGACCTGCGGATTAACAGTCCGTCGCTCTACCGACTGAGCTATCGGGGAAAGAAGCGAATTCTAGAATCTAATTGGCTTTAGGTCAACACTTTTGATAAAAAAGCTCTATTTTTTATTAGAATAAAGCGCGCTTGACATCAGAATAATTATTTTTGAGTGCTTGATGACCTTTCGTGCTAGTGAGCCAGATGAGACCTTTCATTATGCCGGTTAGCCAATAGCTTTGCGTGCGTTATAGAACATACGCATCCATGGGCTATCTCCCTGCCAGTTTTCTGGGTGCCAACTGATTTGTTCAGCACGGAAAGCTCGCTCCGGGTGCGGCATCATGATAGTGAAGCGGCCATCAGCCGTCGTGACCGCGGTTATACCATCAGGGGAACCATTTGGGTTAAACGGATAACGTTGCGTGCTATGTCCATGGTGATCGACAAAATGCATTGAGGTCAAGACACGCTGGCGATCCCCCTGTTTACTGAAATCAGCATAGCCTTCTCCATGCGATACCACGATGGGGAGCTGACTCCCCTCCATCCCTTGGAAGAAGAGAGAAGGGCTGTTTGTAATCTGTACTAAAGATAAACGGGCTTCAAATTGTTCTGAGCGATTGCGTGTGAATTGTGGCCAAGCCTGTGCGCCAGGGATAAGGCTGGTTAGGTGGCTCATCATTTGACAACCATTACATACACCTAAGGCAAAGGTGTCAGGTCTCCTGAAGAAATGTGCAAAAGCTTCTGCAAGTTGCTGGTTGAATAAAATAGTCTTAGCCCAGCCTTGGCCTGCTCCTAGTGCATCGCCATAGCTAAATCCTCCACAAGCAATGAATCCGGCAAAGCTATCAAGTTGCTGATGACCATTCAGTAGATCACTCATGTGCACGTCGATTGCACTAAATCCAGCTCGATCAATCACATAAGCCATCTCACGATGAGAGTTAACTCCTTGTTCACGCAAAATAGCAACCTTAGGTGATGCACCATTAGCAATAAATGGCGCCACCATTTCTTGACCAATCGACACATCAAATTTAACTTGCATACCTGGGTCAGTCGCATCTAAAAGTGCATCGTATTCTTCATCTGCACAGTCAGGGTTATCGCGTAAACGCGCCATATCCCAGCTAGTTTTGCTCCAGGCGCGTTGTAATTCAATACGTGAAGTTTTATAGATACAACGTGCGTCACGATAAATTTCAAGGACATCTTGTTGATTCGGCTTGCCGATAATATGGCTATGGGCACCTAGGCCAGCTTGTCGCAGTATCGCAAAGATTTGTTCCCGATGTTCACGACGAATTTGTATCACTGCACCCAGCTCCTCGCAGAACAACGCTTTAATCGTTTGCTCCTGTCGGCGATAAGCAACTTGTTGCGTCCAGTTCTTAGCCTCGCCAGTATCAGGTAACACATCTTGCACCAAAAAGAGCATATCGATATTTATAGACAGCCCACAATGAGCGGCAAATGCCATCTCTGCCAAAGTGGCGATTAATCCACCATCGGCTCGATCATGGTAGGCGAGAATCAAGTTGTCTTGATTGAGTTGCTGAATGACCTTAAAGAAGTTTTTGAGATCCTCCGGATGATCAACATCAGGAGTGGTGCCGCCTGGTTGTTGCTGTAATTGCGCCAAAATGCTGGCACCCATACGATATTGACCTCTGCTCAGGTCAATTAATAAAAGTTCTGTTTCTCCTACATCTAAACGTAGTTGAGGGGTGAGCGAGCGTCGGATATCGCTGACTGGAGCAAACGCAGAAATAACCAGTGAGACTGGTGCGATAACCTCTTTAGACTGACCTTTATCTTGCCATCGGGTACGCATAGATAGTGAATCTTTACCAACAGGAATAGCAATACCTAGTGCTGGACAGAGTGCCATAGCAACTGCATGCACGGTATCAAATAAGTTAGCATCTTCGCCTGGTACACCACATGCTGCCATCCAGTTTGCCGATAATTTGATGTTTTCAAGCGAGTCAACTGCCGCTGCTGCAATATTTGTTAGGGCTTCACCTACCGCCATGCGTCCAGACGCGGGCGCGTTGAGGGTGGCTAAAGGAGAACGTTCTCCGATTGCCATGGCTTCCCCAGTTATATTTGAATAGTCACGCGCGGTAACGGCACAGTCCGCCACGGGAACTTGCCAAGGTCCTACCATTTGATCGCGTACACTGAGTCCACCTACAGTGCGGTCACCTATCGTAATCAGAAAACTTTTACTCGCGACAGTAGGATGTGCCAAAACTGCTGGAATAATTTTCTCTAATTCCAGATCTACACTATTAAATGGCGTCAGCGATGTGAGTTCGCGTGTCACATTTAATACGGTACGTGGTGGTTTGCCTAGCAATGTTTCCATTGGCATATTGACAGGTAAATGCTCTGGAGCGTCTACATCATAAAGCGTATCGGACAATTGCAATGTTCGCTCAGAAGTGATCGTGCCAACTATCGAAAATGGACAGCGTTCACGTTCACATAATTGCGTAAAAAAATCTAAATGTGCAGGATCTAAGGCAAGGACATAACGCTCTTGTGATTCATTGCACCAAATTTCTGCCGGTGCCATACCTGTTTCTTCAAGCGGAATGGCGCGTAGAGATAACTGCCCGCCACGTTGTGCCCCGTCTATCAACTCTGGTAAAGCATTGGATAACCCACCCGCACCAACGTCATGAATAGACAAAATAGGGTTATGCTTACCTTGCATCCAGCATGCATTGATCACCTCTTGAGCACGTCGCTGCATCTCTGGGTTACCACGTTGCACAGAATTAAAATCGAGATCGATATTATTTGTGCCACTACTCATGGAGCTGGCAGAACCCCCGCCAATACCAATCCGCATACCCGGCCCACCAAGCTGGATTAACAGGGTATCTACAGGTAAATCCTGCTTGTGAATTTGGGTCTCATCGATAGTGCCAAGACCGCCTGCAATCATAATCGGTTTGTGGTAACCGTAATACTTGGTGCCAATCTGTTGTTCATAACTACGGAAATAACCGAGCAAATTAGGACGTCCAAATTCATTATTAAATGCCGCTGCACCAATCGGGCCTTCCAACATAATTTGTAAAGCTGAGGCAATATGTGCTGGTTTTCCAATAGATGAGGTAAGTGATTTGAGCTGTGGTTCAAACACCAAATGAGAAACCGAAAAACCCGTTAGCCCTGCTTTAGGAATAGCGCCTCTACCCGTAGCACCTTCGTCACGAATTTCGCCACCTGCCCCCGTTGCTGCACCTGAAAAAGGTGAAATGGCGGTGGGATGATTATGCGTTTCAACTTTGATTAAAGTATGGAATGTAGCTGGTTGGCGAATATAAGCTTTATCTTGCCCGATAGGCAGCCAGCCCTCGGCTTCTCCGCCAGCGATAACTGCCGCATTGTCAGCATAGGCAATTAAAGTTCCCTCCGGTTGTTGTGCATGTGTATGGCGAATCATACTGAATAAGGTATGCGTTTGCACTTGCCCATCAATGGTCCAATTTGCATTGAAAATTTTATGTCGGCAATGTTCACTATTTGCTTGTGCAAACATCATTAGCTCGACATCGCTAGGGTTTCTGCCTAAGTTTTGAAATGCGTTAACTAAATAATCAATCTCATCATCAGATAGGGCTAATCCAAGCTCTCTATTTGCTGTGTGGAGTGCGGGCGTACCAAATTGCAGGATATCAATCCATTTAAGTGCTTGTGGAACAAGCGGGCAAAATAATGCTTGTGCTGCAGTTCGACCATTCACTATTGTCTCAGTCATCGGGTCATGCAGTTGACCTGCGATCAACTTATGCTGCGTATCACTTAATTCATGGTGTAATACTTTTTCCCCACCAAAGAAACCAGATTGTCTGGTGATACGGTATTCGATGCCTTGCTCAATCCGCAGCACATCCTCTTGCCCACATAATTTTGCGATCTCAGTTGCTTTGCTGGCAAAAGGGGAGATCGTTCCCAGACGGGGAATAACCAAGAAAACCTTATCATCTTCTGAGAAAGGGGCTGACTTAGCATTTAATAGCTGCTCAAGCCGCTGCGTGTCTTTAGAAGGCAGGGATGCGTGTTGTTGGTGAGCTGCGAAGAAGATTTTTTGTGCTTGTATCTCAACGATTTTTGGGTCAATTTCTTTTAGTTTATGTAATAAACGTTGCAAACGAAAGTGAGATAAGGCTGTGCCGCCAAGATAACAAGAGAACGCAGTCATAAAAGTAGGTATCAAAAAATCTAAGGTGAAAGCTATTTATCACAAATATGGGGCGGACAGGAAGAAAGATAGCCGAGTAGAGGCAGTTGAACGACGCCGAAAGCACGATTATACCTTTTGTTACGATCTCAATCGTGAAACATTAATTCATAAACTTTCAGCAAATCAATCGGCTCAAGACCTCAAGCAAATACAACGTAAACTTTTAATACATATTGCGTGGAAACAGAACGAACAGTTAACATCTTTATCTTGCTAAGTCGCGGAATAAAGCACAACATCGCCCGTTTGTGAGGGCTGTCTTCGCTTAATCTCCAAAGAGGTAAGCAGCGTAATAGTTGAGCGAGAGCCTTTTCTCTGTGTAGTAAAAAAAGGGGAAAGCATGCAAGCATATAGTAATACTGTCTCAGTATCATCACGTAGTCATTGGACGAGCCGTTGGGCGTTTATTTTGGTTACCGCCGGGTCGGCAGTCGGACTTGGTAATATTTGGCGCTTTCCATATATGACCGGTACCCAGGGTGGTTCAGCATTTGTATTGGTGTACTTGATTTGCTTAGTGGTAGTTGGTTTGTCGTTATTAATTGCGGAAGTAGTACTTGGTCGACGTGGGCGTGCTGATGGTGTCAGTAGTTTTGTGAACGTTGCAAAAGCCTCAAAAGCGCATCCAATATGGGGCAAGATAGGATGGATTGGAGTCCTAAGTGTATTTTGTATTCTCTCTTTCTATACCGTAGTAGGAGGATGGATTATGGAGTATATGGTACGTGCTTGCGCAGGATTTGAGGGAATAA
Source organism: Burkholderiaceae bacterium (assembly GCA_044355755.1). Lineage (GTDB taxonomy): Bacteria > Pseudomonadota > Gammaproteobacteria > Burkholderiales > Burkholderiaceae > JADYYQ01. The sequence continues at coordinate 5,787 of JBIKXM010000034.1, forward strand.
CAGCGGAGCAAGCAAATGCAGGTTTTATAAAATTATTGGCTAGCCCCAGTACATTAATTTTTTGGCACACCATATTTGTTGCAATGACAGGTGGAGTGGTCATGCTCGGGGTAACCTCTGGCATTGAGCGTGCTAATCGTTTTATGATGCCTGCACTCTTTTTGATTTTGCTGGGTATCCTGATCTATGCGATTTTTTCTGCGGATATCGTTAGCGCCTTAAAGTTTATGTTTCAATTTTCACCAGAAAAAATTGATCGTTCGGTTATCTTATCTGCCCTAGGTCAGGCATTTTTTACCCTCGGTTTAGGAAATGGGACGATGATAGTCTATGGCTCATACCTTAAACCAGAGATAGATATTGCTCGATCAACGTTATATGTTGTTGTGATCGATACAATGATTGCGGTGATGGCCAGTCTCGCCATTTTTGCAATTGTTTTTGCACAACATTTACCCCCCGCAGCAGGACCTGGCTTACTATTAGGTACTTTGCCATTGGCCTTTGCATCAATGCCGGCTGGATACTTTGTAGGACTTGCCTTTTTTGTCTTGGTGGTTTTTGCTGCCTGGACTTCTGCAATTTCAATTTGCGAAACATTATCAGCGGTGCTAATTGAACGCTTTAATTTAGCCCGTAAAAAAGCAGTGGCAGTGGTGAGCATCAGTTCTTGGTTGGTCGGTCTTGGCGCATGTTTGTCATTTAACCATTGGGCCGAGTTTAAGATATTCGGGCTATCCATTTTTGATTTTCTGGATGGGGTTAGCAGTAAAATTTTGATGCCTATTTCTGGTTTATTAATTGCGATATTTTGTGGTTGGGTGGTCAAGCGTGAGTTGTTGCAAAGTGAACTTAAATTACCCAAGATGGTTTATTTAGCTTGGGAGTGGGCGTTAAAATGGTTGGTGCCATTAGCGATTATCGCTATATTTCTCAATGCATTGATAGCTGAAAAATATTGGGAGCTGACCATGAACTGGCTGCTGCTGTTAGCAATTATCGGCATATCTCTTAATATATTTTTAGCCCAAAAAAATAAAAAATAAGATTTATCTTCGGCTAAATAAGATGGAGACCTCTATACAGCAATTGTATAGAGGTCTTTTTTATGAAGATGTGTAAACCTTTCAATGATCATCGATAACAATCAGTTGCTAAGATCGCTCTCTAGTTAAGCAAACTTGGGCTTGTCTACTCATAGAATGACTAGCATTCAATTTGCTGACAAAGAGTGCCCAGATCAAATATTTCCTAACATTGAATTAAGACGATGCATGATCTTATCGCCATCGTTGACAAGCATCACGAATCAGCATGGTTGCTCAAAAGAGCGCAACCCTATTTTGCTGAGATAAAAAAATATCAAAATTGGCTTATCAACACGGGAAGTTGATTTTTTGGCTGCACTTTGATTCTCTGAGTAGAGTAGGTCAAGTCATTTCACATATTCTTTTCTAATACATACCCATTTTCATAGAGAAGATTTTTTCTATGCCGAGCATTTTTTTATTGAATTTCTTTATCGATGAGTTTATTATTTTTTTCGATTTAAAAAATATGTTATTTCCTGACTTTCCTCCGAGTCGTTTTCTTGCGACACATTTCTAATAAAAATAAGAACCCGTCTTGAAAAAAGTTGTATGAGAGAATCAAGCGGTTGAAAAGAGAAGTGAGAGAAGGACAAGATGTACCCGAGCAGTTTAAAAGACAAAGA
>JBIKXM010000055.1:0-6621 GCA_044355755.1 Burkholderiaceae bacterium
TAAAAAACTCTGCGGCATCTTCGATGGTCTATTTGCAGCATCTCGTAACAGCGTATTTTTATTATCCTGTGACTGTATTTGCATACGTTCAGCCAACGCAGATCGGCTCGAATTCTTCTGCCCATAACTAAAGTCATAGCCAAGCATCACGCTATCTATCCCTTTAATGCCGTTGCTACCACGCTGATGCATGACAGCCAACTTCCACCCAGAGTGTGCTATTGACAAACCAAACTTCTGACCGCTGGTACCGCTCTGATAATGACTTGTCAGCAACCAATCTGCGCTAGGCTCATAATGCAATTTGACATCAGAGAATAATTTGGTATTACGCTCACTGCTGCCATCACTGAACGGAAATACTAATTGCTCACGCCCTAAAGCTGTCTGCATCACTACATTGGGCAATAAAGCGAATTGCATATCAAGCGCTTGGCCTTGCAAACGGCCTAAGGCTAACTTACGCGAATCGACTAGGATTTGATAGTTATGCGCAGATTGTTGTAAGAGATACACTGGCGTATCAGCAGAATGCTGCCTAGCACGGCTACCCCATATAGCAAGACCGACTGACTGTAAATTTTCAAACCAATTTTTATCATGGTATTTAAGATCAAGCGCATAAGAGAGCTGGGCTAGTTTTACGTCTTCTTTGCCCGATGGAAAATCGAAAGCCTGTCTCCCCCACATATATCCTAATGAAGCTTTTGTACGTAAACCGATAGCGGATTGGTAAGCACTATTGAGTACAACTTCTGTACGTTGTGGCGAAAAATGCAAATTTGCGCCTACTACCCCCTGTTCGGTTAAGGCATAAGCCATATTTAAAGTAGTCGCTGGGCGCAAACCCTTATCTCCCTGGGCTACTCCGCCGACACTCAAATTGCTGTAGATATTTTCAGATTGATGTTGTAGTTCAATTCTATTTGCACCAAGCACTGCTGTCGTGCTCTGTGTTAACGCGATCGGCACAGTTATGTTTTTGACTTCATTGGCACTGATACTACGTGGCTTCGATGTGCCTGATGTGAGCGTCTGGATTTTTTCTTGAATTGAGGAAGTGGGTGTAGGAATATCATTCTGTTGACGCGCAGGCATTGTTTTACCTGGCAACTCTGGTAGAACCGAATTAATCGCTATTTTTTTCTGGCTATCCCCAGCCAATACTTCTCTCTGTGTATCATCAGCATGCACGCTTGATACGCATGCAATGAGACATGAAGTAATATAGTTATGCGCTCTCACTTCTTTTTTTTCTCCCGTTTTCCACTATATCAACTCCAACTCCTACCGGAGCCTTTATAAAAACAGGATTTTGTAAGAAAGGTTACATGCACACACTCAGGTGAACACCTGAAGATTAGACAGCACTTAACAGATATTTCTAGCAAAAATATTTTTTGTATTCGATGATATGGTCATCGACACAACTTGACGATCTGCACCAACAAGCTCTCACCAATTTTAAGTAATTGCCCTTCTGCAAACATATTTTGACCCAGAAAGAGTTGTACTGACGAAGAAAAATGCGGCTGGCAATTAAATATCTGACCTACATTTAAACGCCATAAATCATCGACTGGAATTGTCAGATAGCCAATCTGTGCCGTCACTACACCGATGCTTGTTGAGTCGCTCTCTGGCAAGACTACGGTGTTATCAACTTGGTATTGCGGTAATGTGTCTGCATCCTGTTCCGGCTGATAATGCGCTGCATATAGTCTATTCTGCTGCTGTATCCAAAGTGCACCACTGCCAATATCACAGCATTTCTCTAATGTCAGTGCATCACCCAAATGTAATTGCGACAGTTGTTCATATTCGATACACGTGTAGCCAGCGACACAAGGAAAAGTCAAAGTGTGGAGTTGAGCATAGTATGCAAATACTGCTGCTGATGGATTCGTCTCGGTTGATAGCGCAGCATAGTCTTGATCACGCGGTGACCCTGCACATATTTTTTTGGTAAGCATATCTAACCATAATCTGGGTGCATTAACAATCCCGATAGAGAGGCCAACACCATTTTGTAGCAAATCTATCATTAAGGAAAATGTCTGCTTAATATACGCAGGGGCTAGCGTGCTCGCTGTCCCAACAGGCACATTTTCTAATTCCAGAGATTGCTCTAAACGAGCGAATGTGTATTGTGCAAGTATCGTATGTAGTTCATCGGGAACATTTTTCAAGGCAGGAAAGTTGAGTATTGGCTGACTCCATTGACACCACTGCTGTTCATCCATCCACAATGTTACTGGCTGCTGTTGTAATGTAGCGTGTAATTGCAAGCCATCACCACCAAAATGCGCAAAACGCAAATTAACGAGACCTAATGAGGTTGTCATTGAACGCCCCGAGCCAATTTTTTGTAGCCAAGAAAATTGTTCGACATCCAAATCTAGGGCGTGTAGCGTATCCTGAGGCTTAGGATATGTTGGGCCACAGTCTTCCGTATCGAGTAGCATCATCTCCACGCTACTCATCATGGTATTTTCCATTCGTGTTCTCTAAAGATAAAGTGTGATCCAGACCTTGACCAAAAAGCGCATGGAGTAAGGCTTGTTGGGTTTCTACTTGGGTATGGTTTTGATACTCAGGTGTCGCCAAACGAAGCGCTATCGATTTTTTATCAATATTTGCCTGCAACACAATACCAGCTAACGGGCCTTGGGTAATACGCAGATAAAGTGTCTGAATCGGGTCTGTTTGACTCAGTGGTGCCAACTTTGGTAGCAGCATAGGCTGAATACTCGTTAAGTTGATCGGGAGCGCGACTGTTTTTTCTGATGAGCCGCTGCTCACAACCTGATCATTTTCCTGATACCCCAGCGAACTAGGTAGCCACGGCAATGGTTGTGCTATCTGAGAACCGTCGGTTTGTGCTTGCGACTGCATTACCTCTTTTTTGGATTGCATTAGTTTTTCAAACTGCTCCTGAGATGAGGTATCAGTGTGATTTGATAATGATATTTGTTGCCGTGATGCTGATTTGATTGGTATCGACTCTAATTTAATAGTAGACATCATCATTCTCTAAAAGATCATTGAATTTTTCTTGACTACGAATATTTTCTATCTGTAATACTTTTTGTGCGTGTTGTAATTTCTTTAAATCGTGATGCTTACTCTCAAGGATAGCCAGCCTATCGATACACTGTAGATTTTTTTGATAGTATTTATCGAGCTTACTCTTTTGCAGCGCCACATCTTGATTATTAGCTAGCAACACTTCCTGACTGCGCTGTTGCCAATCAATTTTTACTTGCTGATGCTGCCTTTTGACCTCTTCTTTTTCTAATATCAAGGCAAGTTCTTGCTTTGCTAATTTGGCTAAAGCACGAGTCAATGACTGCTCTTTATGCTTCTTTATTGCTAATAATTGCTCCAATGTAGCGTGATCAGGCATTTAGTTTAAGATTCGAGTCAGTTGAGCGATGCTGTCGGTAAAGCTGATTTTTTCATTTGTAGCTTGACATAGAAATTGGTTGATACGTTGTCGCCGTGCAATTGCTTCATCGGTTAAAGGGTCTTGCCCCGATTCGTATTCACCAACACGGATCAATAACTCAACCTCCTTATATGCAGCCAGTAATTGACGTAATCGTCCGGCTAGCGCGACATGATTACTCGGGACAATTTGCTGCATGATACGGCTGATACTGGCATTGATGTCAATTGCCGGATAATGATGAGCCTGTGCCAATTTTCGCGAGAGCACAATATGACCATCAAGAATCGAGCGCACCTCATCCGCGAGCGGCTCATTCAAATTATCCCCTTCGACGAGTACGGTATAGAGTCCAGTAATACTCCCTTTGTCAGAATTACCGGCACGCTCTAATAGCCTGGGTAAACGTGCATACAAGCTAGGAGGAAAACCAGCAGTATTTAACGGCTCCCCTGCCGCCATACCTATTTCTCGGGCTGCACGTGCAAAGCGTGTTAAGGAATCCATCATTAGCAAAACATTTTTGCCCTGATCACGAAAATATTCGGCAATCACGGTCGCACTATAGGCTGCCTTCAGGCGTTCAATCGCGGGGCGATCAGAAGTCGCAACCACAACCACCGTACGTGCACGCGCTTGCGCTGACAGCGCGTGCTCTAGGAATTCACGCACTTCTCGACCTCGCTCGCCAATCAGCGCGAGTACGATAATATCGGCTTGGGTACCATCACAAATCATGCTGAGTAAGGTACTCTTACCGCCACCAGCGGCAGCAAAAATGCCCATGCGTTGTCCGATACCACAGGTCAATAAACTATCGATAGCACGCACGCCAAGCGGCAGCGGAGTATCAATATTTTTACGTGTCAGCGGGTCAGGTGCTGCATTTTCTAGAGGACGATACTCTCTCGTTTGGCTAGGCTGATTACCCTGCAAAATATTGCCAAAGCCATCAACGATGGAACCAAGTAAATGCGGACCCAGCAATACTTGATGCGTATGCCCCAGAGGTCGGACAAGTTGACCTATAGCTAATCCAACTGGTTCAGAAAATGGTGATAAGGTAGCTGTCTGACCATTAATAGCAATTACTTCGGCTTGGGTTTGGGTAGACTCGATAACACACAACTCACCAAAAGTAGCATGTGGTAATACTGCATTAAGCAGTGTCGCATTGATTTGCGTAATGCGGCCACAGGCTACCTCTTTCTTTGGCATCGAAAATGTAGTGAACGCTTTTGCAAGTGTCGTGTGAATCAAGGAATGATTATGAATTATGGTCATCGCCGGATTTACTCTTCATCTATATTTATCAGCTCAATATTGCCGAGAATTTTGAGTTGTGCCTCATCACCTATCTCCTGGTAGGACAGTACTGGCACATGAAATAAATCACGTTCAATCAATTTACGTACAAAACGTCGAATATCCATTGTTGCCAGTAAAACACAAGACTGAGATTGGCTATTGATGTGTTCATAGATCGCTGTCACGATCGTCTTACTATGTGCAGGGTCGAGCGTAGAATAGCTGCCTGCCGAAGTTTGCCGTATGGATTCACGTATCATGTTTTCAATCGCTGCGCCGACCATCCAGCCTACGATCCAAGGTTGACCATAACGATGGCGTTCGATAATGTGCCGTCTCAGACCGAGACGTGTATATTCGGTCAGCATCACCAGATCTTTTTCTTTCGGCGCCCATTCAATAAGTGCCTCAAATATCGAACGTAGATCACGAATTGAGATGTTTTCCTCGGTTAAACGTTGCAATACATTGGAAATTTTGCCAACCGGTAGTTGTCGCTGGAGCTCTTTCACCAATTCAGCATGGCGCGCCTCCATCGCATCCATTAGAAAACGAGTTTCTTGCACACCAACAAATTCGTTTGCATACCGATCGATAATCAAAGACATGCAATATATCAAGCGCTCTTCTTCTTGGTAACTGATAATGCCCAGTGTCGCCAACATTTCTAAATAGCTAGAATCTACCCATTGCAAGGACATACCCGACAATCCTTGCATATCAACCTGGGTTGCATACGATACTTGCGGAGATCGATTATCGAGCAATATCAAGCCATCAGGAATATTAATCGTTAGCACGGGTTCCTGATATAACAAAACTTGTAATGTGTTATCAGCTAAGTTGTGATTCATCTCTATCAATATTTCAGACAGAGGTATACCGAGTTGTTCAAATTTTTGCTGGCGTAACTGATCCAGTTTAGCTATCAATAATGTTTGGTAGCGATGATATAAATTGCTTGCCAAAACCAGTTTTAGTGGGATTGCTCCTGGAGATAGATTCAGATTACCGGCTGAAGCAGACATACTAGCTTGATCATTGTCAGCACTACCATACCCTACATGCTGTGTTGACTTATTGCGACGGTGCTTGTGCCATAGGTAAAAACCAATAATGCCAGCCAAAAATAAAAAATCGAATGTTGGAAACCCTGGAATTAACGCAAATATTAGTAATACGATGGCAGAAATAGACAGCGCTTGGGGATAACGATCAAGCTGTTCGCTCACCTCAGCCGCTAAATTCTTTTTTTGTTCCCCTGGAACACGAGTCACAATAATACCCGCCGTCACAGAAATCAGTAAGGAGGGAATTTGTGCAATCAGTCCATCCCCGATCGACAGAATGCCATAGGTATTTGCTGCTTCACTGGCACTCATATTATGCATCAGCACGCCAACTGTGATACCTCCAAGGATATTCACTAACGTAATGATAATGCTGGCAATTGCATCACCTTTTACAAATTTCATGGCGCCATCCATAGCACCATACAGTTGGCTTTCTTTTTGTACTATCCGACGTTGCCGACGTGCTTCGTTAGCATCAATGGTACCTGCACGCATATCGCCATCTATACTCATTTGCTTACCAGGCATACCATCCAGAGAAAAACGTGCGCTCACCTCTGCAACCCGCTCAGAGCCTTTTGTAATCACTATGAATTGCACAATCGTGATAATGCTAAATACTACGATGCCCACTGCAAGATTACCCGCGACGGCAAATTGGCCAAAGGTGTACACAATTTCTCCCGCGTCATGTTGCAGCAAGATGAGTCGACTGGTACTGATCGTCAATGCTAGGCGAAATAGTGTCGTAATCAGTAATAAAGAGGGAAATGCTGAAAACTCTAATGGGTC
>JBIKXM010000035.1:0-7454 GCA_044355755.1 Burkholderiaceae bacterium
ACCCAGGTTGCGCTTTTAATCTTGGTGGACAGTAATTGCCGCAAGGTATAACGAATGCTATTTGCCCAGACACGCTCATTAAATTCGGTCTGTTTACCCAACCCTATGATTAAAATACGTGCCACATTGGTATTGGCAATTTCATGCAAGAGCACATGGGTATTCTTTTTGCCGGTCATTTCGCCGCTTTTCATCAACCGGCTGAGTAAGCCAGAACTAGCCTGATCAATACTTTTAGCAAGGCCAACGAATGTATCCTCTTCAAATAAGCCCAAGATAAGACATTCGCTTTTACCAGTCAGCAATGTTTTTTGACCTGTCTCGCTGGGATCGATTACTTTTATGTTAAATTCCATCGCATGTCCTAAAAATAATTAGATAATGTGCACCCCGCATATTATGCGTGATTTATTTTTGTTTTTTGAATAAAGTTGTTTAACGATTTTATTACTGATGATTTTTTCCCATGCGCTACGCCGTGAATTAGGCTATACCACGAGTGCGGTATTTTTAGTCATGTTGACTATTATGCTGACTACGTTGATTGTTCGCACTTTAGACCAAGCGGCCAGTGGTCGAGTTGATAAAACAGATGTCCTTATATTAATCGGTTTAGGTACCTTAGGTTATCTGGCTATTTTATTGGCGGTATCGACATTTGTTGCGATATTGATTGTGTTAACCCGTTGGTACCGTGATGCAGAAATGGTGATATGGTTTTCTTCAGGACTCGGCTTACTCCATTTTATTCGTCCGATTTTGCAATTTGTTTTGCCGATTGTGCTGCTGATCACTGTACTCGCTTTAGTGGTTTGGCCCTGGTCTAACCAACAGGTCGATATATTAAAACAACGCTTTGGGAAGCGTGATGATATTTCTTTTGTGACTGCTGGGCAGTTTTATGAATCAGCCTATGCTAATCGCGTGTTTTTTGTCGAAGGCTTAAGCCCCGAGTCTGACTATATAAAAAACATCTTTATTACGGATAGTCGGGAAGGTAAATTAGGTATTGCTGTCGCGCAAAAGGGTTATTTGAAAACCACTGCATCGGGAGATCGCTACATTACACTCGACTATGGTCGCCGATATGAAGGAATACCCGGCCAGCTTGATTTTAAAATTGTTGAATTTGAGCGTTATACCGCCAAATTACCAGTGCAAACGCGACATACCCTGTCAAACGCATCGTTGCCAAAAATGCTCGATACGAGGGAACTGATTGCTTATCCTACCGCGGAAAATTTGGCAGAACTGTTATGGCGTATAGGATTACCTTTGTTGGCCTTGGTGTTAGCGATGCTAGCCATCCCTTTGGCTTATGTGAATCCACGTCGCGGCCGCTACCACACACTCGCTGCGGCCTTATTAATTTATTTAATTTATAGTAGCTTGCTGAATCTTTCTCAAGCATGGGTAGCACAGTCTAAACTGAGTTTTGCGGCCGGTTGGTGGCCAGTACACTTTGGGTTTTTTATCTTGTGTCTATGCTTACTTTGGCTGCGCCATACCAATACCGCTTTATCTCATCGTTTCTTCGGACGCATTCTTGATAAACTCACTCGCTGAACATAAGGCATGGATTAACAACAGCGTAAGTCGTCTGAGACTTACGCAAAACTGTACCCGTCGTGCTATGCAGTAATTGAAAATGAAAACTTATGATTTTTTCGCGAATTTATGAACGTTATCTAGCCAAACAAATTTACTTGGCGGCACTGTTTATTTTGTTAGCTTTTGTTGCTCTTTTTACATTTTTTGATTTATTAAGTGCCTTAGGCGATGTTGGTCAAGCGCAGTATTCGGCGATGATTGCTGCTGTCTATGTTGGCTTACAAGCGCCGGTTCACTTTTATGAAATTCTTCCGTTGGCGGCGCTGATTGGTAGCATTTATGTTTTTGCGCAATTGGCAAACCACTCTGAATTCACGATTTTTCGCCTCGCGGGTCTGTCGCGCAGTCGAGCTTTATGGAGTGCAGTCAAAATAGGTCTACCGATCGTATTAGTCACATATTTGGTGGGTGAATTTTTGGGCCCTTATTCAGCACAATTTGCTGAACGCTTGAAACTGAAAGCATTGGGGCATACGATCTCTACCGGATTTCGTTCTGGTTTGTGGGTGAAGGATAAAGTAACGCAGTCCGGTCAAGGGAATCGTTTTGTCAATATTCATAGTTTGCAGCCCAATGGTGATATCAGTGGTATAGATATTTTTGAATTTGATGAAAAATTCCATTTGCAGTCGATTACCCAAGCCAGCACGGCGGAATATCAAACACAAGGGAAATGGTTGTTAAAGGATATCAAGCAGACGCTGTTCTATACTTTAAATAACCAAAATGTCTTAATGCCCGCACATAAAACGCAATTACAACAGCTGCCAACATTAAGCATAGCGTCCGAACTCACACCGCAAATTCTGCAAGTTTTGCTCGTATCGCCTGATCGCATGGCATTAATTGACTTATTCTCTTATGTACGTCATTTGGATAAGAATAAGCAAGATAGTCTACGTTACGAGATCGCTTTATGGAAAAAAATAGTTTATCCATTAACCGTGTTAGTGATGATGGCGCTTGCCTTACCTTTTGCTTATCTGCATGTACGCGAGAGTAGTATAGGCTTTAAGATATTTGGTGGCATTGTGTTAGGAATGAGTTTCCATTTGGTCAACAGTTTGTTTAGTCATCTTGGTCAGATGAAAGGATGGTTCCCACCCTTTGTCGCTTTGCTACCGGCTGTATGCTATTTGTTACTTGCTTTGCTCGCGCTTTATTGGGTAGAACGCCACTAATCGGATTGACGCAAAACTGCCCTAGCTGTGTTGTGTCGCCTTGCTGTACTGGCCCGCTGGAACGTCTGCGCTAAGTTACCAGAGCAGAGCAAGCGGGCCGTTTGCTCTGCGCCGCTGCGCTATTTTCCTGGCATAACGCCGCTGGGGCAGTTTTGCGTAAGTTCTATTTGTGTCAATCCTGACTAGAGACTGTTGCACTTAACAAAAGGCTTGTTCGTCATGGCCAGAGTAAAAATCATGAAAAAACTAACTGCAATCATTATTCCGGCACGCTATGCCTCTACCCGGTTACCCGGCAAACCACTCGCTATGCTTGCTGGTAAAACCATGTTGCAACGAGTCGTAGAAATTGCCAAGACCGTAGCGCACGACCAGCCAAACATCTCGGTCATAGTGGCGACTGATGATCAGCGTGTCGCGCAGCATTGCCAAACAATCGGCGTTGACTATATCCATACCGACCCTAGCTGTGCCAGTGGTACAGATCGCGTTGCTTATGCCGTACAACAACTCCCTTACCAACCGAATTTGATTCTTAACCTGCAAGGGGATGCACCTTTAACGCCACCTGATTTTTTGGTGACTATGATTGAAGGTTTCTATCAACATCCATGTGACATGGTCACACCGGTTACGCAATTAACCTGGGATGAACTCGACCAACTCCGATTAGAGAAGTGCAGCACGCCATTTAGTGGTACTTGCGCTGTCTTTCACCAACACACCGGTCAAGCACTTTGGTTCAGTAAAAATATTATTCCCGCTATGCGTAATGAAGAAGCACTACGCAGACAAGGTTCTCATAGCCCAATCTATCGACATATTGGTATGTATGGCTATTCTCCCGAGATGCTGAAGAAGTATGGCACCCTGCCGCTAGGATATTTTGAACAACTAGAAGGCTTAGAACAATTACGCATGCTAGAACATGGCTACAAAATTCGCTGCGTGCCGGTAGACTATCGTGGTCGACCCAATATGTCGGGTGTCGATAGCCCAGCCGATCTGGCGAAAGCCGAGGCATTGATTCGTGCAGCGCAGGAGATTATATGAGTCGCGAGCAAGATCGACCGTTAGCAACTCGCTTGATTATTGCACGTCATGGCAATACATTTGCACCTGAGGCTATTGTTACCCGTGTCGGTAAGACAGATCTTCCTTTAGTTGACAGTGGGCGTTATCAGGGCAAGATATTAGGGCAATATCTGAAACAGCATCAACTTATCCCTGACATTATTTTTACCTCGCAACTATTGCGTACCCAACAAACTGCCGATGAGATTGAGGCTGTATTGTCAACGCGTCTACCACGCTATGTTTTAGACATATTTAATGAAATTGATTATGGCCCAGATGAAAATCAACCAGAAGCATCTGTGCGTAATAGGCTAGGTGATGCGGTACTCGATGCGTGGGATAAAAATGCGATTGTGCCGCCAGGGTGGCTTGTCGATGTCGAGGGTGTCATCAAAGCCTGGCGATCATTTGCGGATGATATATTGCTGCGTTATACCAATAAAACCATTCTGGTTGTCAGTAGTAATGGCATGATTCGCTTTGCTCCACATTTAACTGGCGATATGGCAGCATTTACACAAGAGCATCATTTGAAGGTAGCCACAGGGGCACTTTGTTCATTTATTTACAACCCCGAAACATCATCCTGGATATGCTCGGCTTGGAATCTTAGACCTAACAAAATATAAGAAAGAGGCCAGTCATCCCCGTGACCCTTTGACAAGCTCAGGGTAAGCGGGGTAGCGGGTGTTGATTTCCACCTGTTCACCCTGAGCTTGTAGCAGGTAATATTCGCTCCCCCATTCGTCCTGAGCGTATCGAAGGAGCAACCCGATAATAAAGTACATGCTTTTTGCGACAGTCTCTGGTAAGCGTCCGGCGGTACCACTTTGAGCGCATCTGTAACACCAGGTAGAGCGCAGTGCTAATAATGCATCGATACGCGAGTCAGCCGACGTGGAGTGGTCGAGCAGCTTTTTTTGATTAACGGCTTAGGAAACACTCTCACGCTGAGAGAAAGTTTCTACAGTGTGAAGAGTGGAGGACAAGTCTTTGATGACTTTTTTAGTTTTACTAAAGGCGAGAACAGCTTCATTATGTCCATTCATTAATGCTACTTGAATCCCTTGTACCCCATTCTCCTTGGCTGCGGTAAGAAGATTCCTTGCCTGCTGCATAGTTAAGTAGCGTTCTTGGAGTGCTACTTGTATAAGTTCACCAAAAGCGGTAATTGCCTCCGTGTGTCCTTCTTGTAGTGCTATATATAACCCAGGTACACCCTGTCTGTTTTTAGCCGCCAGTATTTCATTTAATTGGGCAGAATCTAGCCATCCCTGTTGCATGGCCTCTTTGATAACTGAAATGAAACTGCGCAATGTATGCGCATGATTCTCCTGGAGTGCCATATATAGTCCAGGCGTGCCTTGGACATTCCGCACCATTAGATAACCGACTTTTTCGGCTGCTGTACTACATAGCGCCAATTGTTTTTTGAGTGATCTCAGGGATAAGCCATTTGCAAATAAATACCATACCAGACTAGGGTCACACATTTCGTTATCGGTCGCAAAGAATTCGGGGACGCGTTCTATGGATGGAAGATTGCTAAAAAACGATGTGGTAGGCGATGATTTATCTGGGGGGGTGAAGGCTACCCAGCGTGAAATTTTTCCTTCACCTAATAGCGGATGTGAGTCGCTTTCAGGTAAAAATGTCGTATATGTCCAGTGACTTACCTGATCTAGACTGTTTTCAACGCAACGTCGGTACGTTAATGTCCGATTAGGTTCATAAAATAGAGCGACATACTGTATTTCATCATTTGCTGTTTTCCTGGTTTTTAATTCCATCATCATGGCGTGTATGCCTGAATCAATCAAAAAATATTTATAAGAGGGCACTGGCATACTCAAAAACTGTGCCTGTATGCATTTTCCCCATTGTGAAATGCCGACGAGATAGTTTTCCGGTGAATAACGCGAAATATTGAGATAGTGATCTTCTATCGACCATGGAATATGGTGCGGTATTTTTTCCAGTTCACCAAGCTCGGCTTTTAATTGATCAATAAAGTGTGCACCAGATGGCTTATTCATATTTTCTGTATGACGGCGCATGGCCCAATAGCAGGAGAGATGTCGGCAAGAAATAGGTGTGCTGCTAGGATGACCATGTTGATTGATCAATGAGGTACACATATTATGGTTCTGACTCAAAATGGCACCCGATTGAGGGTCGGATACCAAATACATTTGTCCGAGCGCGCTGGTGGTTTGTACTGATGCTGGACCATGTGTGTATTGGAATACCCGAATCTTTTTTTCCAAGCGGTGATCGCTATGCAGCGTGTGATCGGCATCACAATAGCGTACAACTGTGCCTGGATGAACATGTACTTCAGATAAATGTGGACCATTCGTATGAATCACACAATGCCGAGCAGGAAAGGCCGTATCTAACAGATCAATACGTTTACCCAAATAGTTCGGTATCTCTAATTGAGTGAGATGCACAAAATGCTTTAGCCATTCGGGTATGACTTCTAATCCTGACGGCAAAATAAGATGCGTAATCTGTTGCGCTAAGTTATTTATGATGACATCGCGCGTCGCTGGCGATAAGCAACTCAGAGAGTGTGGCTCCGCGGTAGCCAAATCAAGGGTACAGGAAGTAGAGGCGGCAGCTGATTGCACAATATGAGTAATGTGTTGTTCAGCATCGCCAGTAATAGTTGGTGCGGATATTGCTGCCGACAGATTTGAACCTGGTATCGAGGTTATGCGCATAGTTACATTTATTCTATTAAAAATAAAATTAATAAATATATTCGCTACTTTTGCATAAATTTCTTGAATTTCATCAGCATTTACCCTCGTCTTGGGTTTTTACCTGGAATTTGAGCTGCGATTCGATCACTCACAATTTGTTTTATCAACAAAGTAATCGTAGAGGGAAATATGTTGGATCGTGTCACTTCAAAATCTAATCTTGCACGCAGCCTTAGCATGCCTGCAAATCCTGATGCCTCAGCATCTGAAGCGCTGAGAAAAAATCAAGATATTCAATTAAGTCGTGCACAAACCACTTCTAATGTATCAATTAATAATGCAGAACCACATCAGACTAATAGCCTCGGTGGAAAGCAGGCGTACACTGCGTCTGGGTGTTTGCCAGGGATATTTTTTGTGAAGTCCCAAGCAACAGGTAGTCATGATGAAAATGTACAGTTACAGCGTCCAGAACGGAGGATGCCATATTCTGATTCGTTAGTGGCAGAAACCACTGTAAAGTTTCCATTCTTACCAAAAACAAATGCGTACCAGACCCACGCAGACCCGTCACAAAATACGTCGGCGTCGACTAAAGAACTAGCGTTGCATCAAACAATACTTGCACGGAAGGCCTTGTATACACCCAGCAAAATGCTGACACAGGAGCTTCAACAAGCGGCTATTAAATTACATCAACTGTATACCGATCTAACACCGCAAAACCAAAATGCGCTTGGTGCACGCATATTAGGCACGCAAGGTTTATTACCTGGCCAAGACAGATCGGAGTTAGGCAAGGTTCTCGAAAAGGTTGCGCAAGATAATCAGGTCAATGCCAATGATCGCGCGATAGTGATTGCATTGATGGGGGATA
>JBIKXM010000036.1:0-7386 GCA_044355755.1 Burkholderiaceae bacterium
TTGCGAAGATGAATCGGCACTTCGCGGCTCTGATCCTGTTTGACGAAAGCACGGGCTTGGTTATATGCCTTATAGCCGGCATTGCTTTTCGCTGCCACTGCCAGATAGATTACAGCTTGTCCTAGTGCTAATTCTCCTTCTGGCGAACCTAGGCGCTCATAAGTCTGTGCCGCTTCATTGGCAATTTGCAGCGCGCGTGGGTCGGCCAGTCCTATGTCTTCCCAAGCCATACGGATAATGCGCCGGGCTAAGTACAGCGGGTCCGCGCCACTGTCCAACATACGACATAACCAATAGAGTGCGGCATCCGGATTGGAGCCACGTACGGATTTATGTAAGGCTGAAATTTGATCGTAGAATTGATCGCCATTTTTATCAAACCGACGTGTATTCAGTGTCAGTGCGTCCTGCACAAAATCCAACGTAATATGTGTCGTATCGGTTGCGTCTGCTGCGGTCTGTGTTTGCTCTAATAAATTGAGTAATCTGCGGGCATCGCCGTCAGCATAGTTGATCAATAATGTACTTGCCGCTTCATCAAAGTTAAGTTGTGATAGCGTCGACTCTTGCACACGTACCAAGAGCTGTTTGAGTTCTTCTGCGCTTAGTGCTTGAAGAACATATACCTGTGCACGAGACAGCAGGGCTGAGTTCACGGCAAAGGAAGGGTTTTCGGTGGTGGCACCGATGAAGGTAATCAGCCCGGATTCTACATAAGGCAATAACGCATCTTGCTGTGCCTTATTAAAGCGATGAATTTCATCGACAAATAATATGGTATGTTTTCCATGCGCTGCATATTCGCTTGCTTGTTCGATGGCAGTACGAATTTCCTTGACGCCTGCCATGACGGCGGAGAGTGCGATAAATTCGCAGGTAAAGGCATCCGCCATGAGTCTAGCCAAGGTTGTTTTACCAACACCTGGTGGGCCCCATAAAATCATCGAATGAATTTTTTTTGCAGTAAAGGCAAGATGTAATGGTTTGCCCGGATTCAGTAAATGCGTTTGGCCAATCAGCTGGCCGATATTTTGCGGGCGTAGTTGCTCGGCCAGCGGCAGATAGGCTTGACTCACGGGCGGCTGGTGGGATTGCTCAGGCATCGGGCGCGGCTCGCTTTACTGCTCGATGACATCAGCATGTGCCGGTATGTTGAATTTGAAATTGGGTTGCACAGCAGGCATTGTGGTGTTCAGATGGGTGAATTTTAATTCGGTGATATTGCCTAAGGCATCATCTAATTTCATACTCACTAGTTGCTGCTGACGAAAACCAATCTTTATTTCAGTAAACGGGGAATCTTGGGTTAACGGCTCTAACTTGACCCAAGCAATACCATTTTGTATGCCTTCGTCTTTAACTTTGAAATAGCGCTCAAGCGTATTATTGCCAAATAAAATCGCGGCTGGACTAGAGGCTAAGGCTTGGTCGAGCTTACGCATGGTGACTTGGTTTAGGTCTTTATCCCACACATAAAGTACGCGACCATCCGATTGGAGTAGCTGTTCATAGGGTTTAAGAGTCGACCAGATGAATTTTCCTGGACGCGAAAACACAAACTGTCCTGAAGTTTGTGCAATGACTCGGCCTTTGTTATTGGATTGAATTTGCTCAAAATGACCTTGCGCTACTTTGACATTTTGAACAAAGTTTTTCAGCGCATTCATGCCTTGTGTGTAGCCCGGTAGCGGGCAATACGCTAAAGCACAAACGAATAAAAAAAGTAAGCGCGATATGGGGGGCTGCTGCATTATGCTTCCTTATGGGGGACTAGTATTTCTCGATTACCATTGCTGGCCATGCCGGAGACTAAGCCTGATCGCTCCATCTGTTCAAGTAATCTGGCAGCACGGTTGTAGCCTATACGTAAATGCCGTTGTACCAGTGAAATGGAGGCGCGTCGATGTTTGAGTACGATTTCTACGGCCTGGTCATACAGTGGGTCGTTTTCTCCATTACTCGCGTTAAGTTGGATGTCCCCAGTTTCTTCTTCACTGTCCAAAATACCGTCAATGTAGTTAGGTGCTGCTTGTGCACGCAAATGCTCGACCACGCGATGCACTTCTTCATCGGCAACAAAAGCACCATGAACACGTATCGGTAAGCCTGTGCCGGGTGCCAGAAATAACATATCCCCCATGCCCAGCAGGGTTTCTGCGCCGGCTTGGTCGAGAATGGTGCGACTATCAATTTTGCTACTGACTTGGAAGCTGATACGTGTGGGCACATTTGCTTTAATCAGTCCAGTAATGACGTCGACACTGGGGCGTTGTGTTGCCAAGATCAGATGAATGCCGGCTGCACGTGCTTTTTGGGCAATACGCGCGATAAGTTCCTCTATTTTTTTGCCCGCTACCATCATCAGGTCGGCTAACTCATCGATTAGGATAACGATTAACGGGAAAGTGTCGAGTGGCTCGGGGTCGTCCGGTGTCAGGCTAAATGGATTTTTGATTGATTCATTGCGCGCTGCGGCTTCTTCGATTTTTTTGTTATAGCCCGTGAGATTACGCACTCCTAGTTGGCTCATTAATTTATAGCGACGCTCCATTTCTGCTACCGCCCAATTTAATGCCGCCGCTGCTTGACGCATATCCGTGACAACCGGGCAGAGTAGATGAGGGATGCCTTCATAGATCGCCAGTTCCAACATTTTTGGGTCGATCATAATTAAGCGCACTTGCTCAGGCGTTGCTTTATAAAGCAAGGATAAAATCATCGCGTTAATCCCGACAGATTTTCCTGAACCGGTAGTTCCTGCAACCAGACAATGTGGCATTTTGGCGAGATCGGCAATAATAGGCTTACCTGCGATATCTTTGCCTAAGGCCAAGGTTAATAATGATGCGCTGTCATTAAAAACTTGCGACCCAAGAATTTCTGATAAGCGTACAGTCTGTCTTTGCGCATTGGGTAGTTCCAATCCCATCGTCGCTTTTCCCGGAATCGTCTCGACAACACGAATGCTGATCAACGATAAAGAACGTGCCAAATCTTTAGCCAAATTGACGATTTGACTGCCTTTGACACCGGTGGCAGGTTCTAATTCATAGCGTGTGACGACAGGGCCAGGGTGTGCCGCAACAATTTGTGCAATGACACCAAAGTCACGCAGTTTTTTTTCGATTAAACGTGAAGTAAATTCGACTGTTTGTGCTGAGATTGTGTGCTGGGGGGCACTATTTGGGTCAAGTAGCGAGAACGGGGGGAGGGTAGTCGTTTGTTGGATGTCATCAAATAGCACCGTCTGTTTTTCCATTTCGACTTTTTCGTGCCGCGGGACGACAGTTGGGCGTACGATTTGTATTGATGGCATGTCGTCGGTTTTATGTCTTTGTTCGATGACGAGTTCGGCACGATTGGCTGAAGCCTGTTTGCCTAATTCGCGGTCACGTTTGCTTTCAACGTAATTTTGTAGGTATAAATAAGACTTTTCGACTGTGGCACCAAGCTTTTCAATAAAGTTTAACCAAGAGAATTGGAAAAACCAGGATAAACCAATCGTTAAAAAGGTGAGTAAGACTAAGGCGCTTCCGGTCACGCCGATAAAGGCTTGCATGTGTTGGCTGAGATACTGGCCAAAAATACCACCGGGTACGCTCGGTAACGCGACTGGAAGGGTATGAGTGCGCATCGATTCAAGCCCGGCACTGGTGCTGAGCACCAGAAGAAAACCAAGCCAGTTAAGGAGTGGGTAGCGATCATGCGGGTGCTGGCGTATGCGTTTCCATCTTGTGAATACATGGTGCAATAACAGTACGCACCACCAGTAGGCAGATAGACCAAAGATAAATAGTAATAAGTCACTGAACCAAGCGCCTAGCTGCCCGCCCGCATTATGTATCTGAGTTGCTTGAACCGCATGCGACCAACTCGGATCACTCGGATGGTAAGTGACCAGAAACAGGGTCAGTGCCAATAGCAGTGCACCATTCAATACCAGTGCTGCTTCGCTCAACAACGATTTGGCGCGCGAGAAAGAGGGAGATGAAGTATGCAGACGAGTCATAAAGCGATTTTACAGGACTTATGCAACGGACTTGCTATGCCCCTGCCGGTTGTGATCTTAGGAACAAGGCCGCGCTGCCTATTCTCAAGGTATTTTCTTTGGATGGGTTCCGGTGGCATGCCAGTGTCCTCAAAGCGTACGGTTTGTCGTAAAGACAGACTCGGCTGAAATAAGTGCGAGAAGTTTTGATAGGCTAGCAACGCCACTGAAGACTACTCGGTGCTTTTATCGGTGCGCCATTTACGCTCTGCGTTGGGATTTTTTAAGCGCATTTGTTTCACACGTAAGGCGCGTGCTGTTTTCGGGTCAACTTGTAACGGCGTATATATTTCTACCCGATCATAGTTGTTGAGTACGGTCTCTAACGCTTTAAATTCTCCATAAATACCAATGCGATAGTTACCTATTTCAGCTTCAGGAATCAGCTTTGACGCTAAAACGGCGTGTTTGATGGTGCTACCCGGAGGCAGGGCCAGATTGACATATTGTGGTCTTGGCACACTACCTAAACAAACATCAATGACTAAATATTCATTTTCAAGATGGGCCATAGATCTGATGTGCGCGTTTCACAAAACTATCAACGAAAGTATTTGCGATCATGGTAAAAACGGGGCCAATAATTTTTTCCAAAAGAATATTGGAGAAAGTGTAGTGTAGGTTAAATTCTATTTTGCAAGCATGGGTTTCAAGCGGTTTGAATTGCCAACTGCCATGAAATTTTTTAAATGGCCCATCAACAAATGCCATGTCGATATGATGCGGGCGTTGTTGCGTGTTGCGCGTATGAAAAAAGGCTTTAATACCTTTAAAATTAATATGCACGCGGGCTTCGAGTTCAGTCTCGCTCTGTGACAGCATATCAACCTGATCACACCAGGGTAAAAATGCTGGATAACCAGCCACATCGGTGACTAGGTCATACATTTGTTCTGCGGAATAAGAAATCAATACGGATTTATGTATATCAGCCATATAATGCGGCTCTTTCTGATTCAAATCATTAGACGATTTGCCTAACTCACTATACAGCAAGGGAAACCTCGCGTGCCGCCTTTCTGGGCATGTTTTTTTCCTGCTGCATAACAAGTATGCAATGGTTTTTAATTGATAATAATTTGTAATTTTATCGCTATGACGATTACTGAAAATAAAAAAGCGTTTTTTGATTACCATATTGAGGAGCGCTATGAGGCGGGGATTGTGCTTGAAGGCTGGGAGGTAAAGGCTATCCGGGCTAATCGCGCACAGATTAAAGAAGGTTATGTGGTGATTCGCCAAGCCCAACTTTTTTTAATTGGTATGCATATTAGTCCTTTGCTCAGTGCCTCCAGTCATGTGCATCCAGACCCGGTTAGAACTCGCAAGTTGTTATTACATGCGGAGCAAATTAAACGTTTAATTGGTAAGGTAGAGCAGCGCGGTTTTACGCTGGTGCCGTTAAATTTGCATTACAGCAAAGGGCGGGTAAAGTGTGAAATCGCTTTAGCCAAAGGCAAGAAATTATTCGATAAACGACAAGCCGCTAAAGATAAGGATTGGCAACGAGAAAAGGCGCGTTTGAATAAAACTGAGAGACGCGAGTAGCAATTCAATATTTGCACATAAAAAATAGTAGTTTGCAATGCGTTGCTCGGGCGGCAAAAGTTTTGAGGCTTTGCCCCTGTCTTTCTCATTTTGCGTTATCTGTACCACTTTGAGAGTTTGTTGATTATGATGTCGTTACGAATGAGTTGAGTTACATCTAGTTAACATCATTTGAAGAACGCATTAGCATCATAATTAAGAGTGCAGCGGTGGTAATGAGATAAGGCATGATTATTACGGGATTAACATCATAGCTAATAAATCCCAGTAATAAGACAGAAAGACCGCCAGCGAGTGGTGGGGCAAAGCCTAATATTGCCGATGCAAGCGCGCGATATTGCAACTCTGTATTCATTATATTTGCAGTACAAGGAACGGTAATAAAACCATAAGAAAAGTATAGTAGCAGAATACCCACTATCAGTAGCCTATCATGCCCTATAAACAAAGCTAGACTAGCACACAGCATTCCACCTACCCCTATTGCCAATATGAATTTATCAGTGTAATGCACAGATAAGCTTGCGCTTAACAAGAAACTAAGTGCAATTAAACCGCTCGCTAATGAAAATAGTATACCTACACTCCCTACAGATATAGCCATATCATTAGCTAATATAAAAGCAAACCATGCTGTCGTGTACGCGAAACAAACATGAAAAGCAGCTAGACTGAATATTGTACGTGACAGCCCTGGTTTTTTTTCTTTAAACAATTTTTGAATAGTAAACAGTTTTAAAGTAGCTTGCTCAATATTAAGCAATGCCATCCTATCTTTATCTATAGACCCTAGCCACAGACTCACGACTACAATAGGAAATGCCAAGACAAACATCGCCCATCGCCAACCATAAACCATGGCAGTAGCCCCAGCCAAAGCTGGAACCAGTATTTGTTTAATTTGAATAATGGCGTTAGCCCAGGAAAAATAACGCTTAAATTCAGCGTCAGAAGTTAAATTTCGCAAAGCGATGCGAGTTGCATTCGAGCCTATACTATTCACAGCAAACATCAAAATAAAAATGATGATCAAAGAATAAATTTCTCCTACCATGCAAAGTAATAATGCAGACAAGCTTACACCAAGTGAGGAAAAAAGAATGCAGCGATACAAGCCTAATTGCCCAATAACATATACAGAAAATAATTGCATAGCTGCAAAGGCACTAAAAGATAGCCCCAGAATCTTTTGAAAATCATGATTCGTCAATGAGAAAGCACGAGCAATTTCTGGTAAAAGTGGCTCCATGCCATCAAAAAATAAAGCGATGGCCGCAAAACGCGCAACCATCGCCCAGATAATTGATTTATTTACACCAATACTCATTTTCTAAGCACTAGTTATTTCATTGATTAGGCTACCCTCTCTTTAATAGAAAAAGCATCACCTGCTTCTTTACGTTTACGACTTTCTGCGCACCACTGACCTATTATTGCACGGTGTTGTGGGTATTTGTCAGACAGATACTGCTCGACAGACTGCCAATGTCCAACCGATAGCCAATTCTGTATTTTAGAAAAATCTTGGTATGGAATAGGGAGTGACATATGCAATTCAAAAGCACTGTCATTCTCAGGCGTTGCGTAATCACACAGTAAAGTTGCATTGTATTTATATTGGCCCATATAGAATTCTCCATAAAGTAGAAACCACAAAGAACCCCCCTGTTATGACACTTAGATTCAAGTACGAAGTGCAATGGCGGATAAGAATACTTGAGCAGGGGTAGCAAAGGCAAGCCTTTTTCTGGGTCGATTGTTTAGACGGTTCATAGCGAGATTGATTTCCT
>JBIKXM010000037.1:0-7381 GCA_044355755.1 Burkholderiaceae bacterium
CCAGGCGTAGCCGCTTGCCATGATTTCAACGTGTAATTGTTGCTGCTTTAAATAACACCGATTTAGATCGGTAATTTCGAGTTCACCACGCGCAGACGGACGTAAGCTTTTGGCAAACTCAATCACCTGTTGGTCATAAAAATACAAGCCTGTCGCGACATAATGAGATTTAGGATGTGTCGGCTTTTCTTCTAGCGACAGTACTTGACCGTGTGGGTTAAATTCGACCACGCCATAGCGCTGCGGATCTTGTACATGGTAAGCAAAAATGGTTGCGCCGTGCTCACGTTGCATGACGCCATGCAGTAAGTCTGATAAATGATGGCCGTAAAAAATATTATCGCCAAGAATCAACACAGATCGATCATCGCCAATAAATGACTCACCAATCGTAAAGGCTTGTGCTAAACCGTTGGGGGCGGGTTGAACCGCATAGTGCAGATTTAAACCCCAATTTTCACCGGAACCGAGTAGTTGTGAAAAACGCGGAATATCTTGTGGCGTCGAAATAATTAAAATATCGCGAATGCCGGCTAGCATTAAGGTTGATAAGGGGTAATAAATCATCGGTTTATCGAAAACCGGTAAAAGCTGCTTGGAAATAGCCAATGTTGCTGGGTATAAACGAGTCCCCTCTCCGCCAGCCAAAATAATGCCTTTATATTTCATTGTCACAATCCTTTGTACATACATGAATACATGGACTATTCTATGCGCTTTATTAATCGTTGCGTTAGTTACTCGCTCTCAACATGTCATTTACTATCCAAGATGCTTTAACCCGTTGCATTGAACATCGCGAAATATTTGCCGATGAAATGCGCACACTGATCCGCGATATGCTGCAAGGTCGTTTTACTACTGCGCAAATCAGCGCCCTTCTGCTCGGACTGCGGGTAAAAAAAGAAACGATTGGCGAAATTGCCGCTGCTGCTGAGGTGATGCGCGAGTTAGCTACACCTGTAAACATTGTCGATAAACAATACTTAGTCGATATTGTCGGGACCGGTGGTGATAATGCGCACTCATTCAATATTTCGACGACCGCGATGTTCGTCACCGCCGCTGCTGGTGCTAAAGTTGCGAAACACGGTAACCGTGGCATCAGCTCACGCTCTGGTAGCGCCGATGTACTCGAAGCGTTAGGGGTGAATATCTTGTTAACCCCAGATCAAATCGCAAGCTGTGTTGCTGATACCGGTATTGGGTTTATGTTTGCACCCAATCATCATCCGACGATGCGACAAATTGCGCCGATACGCCACGAGCTTGGTGTCCGTACATTATTTAATATTCTGGGGCCACTGACTAATCCGGCAAAAGCCCCGCATATCCTGATGGGCGTGTTTCATCCCGATTTAGTCGGCATACAAATTCGTGTCTTGCAACGCTTGGGTGCGCAACGCGCAATGGTGGTATATGGGCAAGATGGGCTCGACGAAATTTCCCTAGGGGCAGATACCTTAGTCGGAGAGTTAAGAAACGGTGTAGTCTCGGAATATCTGTTGCGTCCAAAAGATTTTAATGTGCAAAAAATTTCGCTTGAGCATTTCAAAGTCAGCAGCCCGCAACAGTCTTGTGCGATGTTACGCGATGCCCTGACACCCGATGTACCGCAGATGGAGCATGTTCGTGATCTAGTATGTTTGAATAGCGCCGCCGCATTATATGTTGCCGGTCTGGTTGAGGATATGCACCAAGGGCTAGACAGTGCGCGTAGGGCGATTTGTAGCGGCGCGGCATACGCTAAGTTAGAGCAGTTTGTGCGTTTTACGCAGACGGCCTAACTGACTCCAACACACCAATTTTTACCACCGCGGCAGTATTTGGGTTGCGCATTAGGTGGTGCAACAGTCGCTACTTAAAGAGGTGCAGCGCGAATGTTTTGGCATTAGCCATGTGTGATCATTCCAAGCAAGATCGCGTTACTTGGCAAAAGTAAATGCGCTACCACTTTGTTGTGCAATCAACTGCGTGAGCATGGCATACAGTTCAGTCTGGTCGTCACGGGTATTCAGCCATTTTCCCTGTTGTGTATCCAGGTAAAAATGGAAGCCACCGGCTTTTGCTGCAACCCATATTTCATGCTTGGGCACTTGGCTGGTAATGACGATTTTGCTGCGATTTTCCAACTCTATTTCAAGTAAGCCACCGTTGCGATTGATTTCCAAATCGATATCAATACGTGCCGCAGCATCAGAAATGGCTTGATCAAGTTGTTCTAATGCAGCGGTGACCGCTTGGATAAACTCAGTATCTGTTAGAGTACTCATATTCAAACTTAGATAAAAATTGCGATGCGTTTACTGTGTATGATTTTAATGTGTTTGTCACTATTATCGCTGAATAGTTGTGGTGTATATGGGCCATTGACGCAACCGAGTGTGCCGGAGCCTTTGCCTGAACCAAATAGCATGCCTGTGGCACATTGAAACACTGCCTAGGATTGTTGCGCAAAATTACTCTAACAGAGTTATGCCTGCTTATGGGGCTCTTTTAGTCCGATCTGCGCTGATCTGCCAAATAGTCTTACCTTACCGGAAAGATTGTGCCTCAATCCAATCGCAAAAGCGTCACGGCATAAGTTGCGCCGCATGTCTGATTACAGCTGGCCATAACTATGTAATCCAGCTAAAAATAAATTCACACCTAAAAAAGCAAAGGTAGTGATAAGTAGCCCGATCAGTGCCCACCATGCTGCGACTGTCCCACGTAAGCCTTTGATCAAACGCATGTGTAACCAAGCGGCATAATTGAGCCAAACAATCAGGGCCCAAGCTTCCTTGGGGTCCCAATTCCAATAACCGCCCCAAGCATCAGCCGCCCATAGCGCACCGAGGATGGTGGCGATGGTAAAGAAAGTGAATCCGACGGTGATGGCGCGATACATTAAATCATCGAGTATCGATAATGGCGGTAAATGGGCTGCGAGTATCTGATGATGTTTCAATAAATAGGCTAGCGCCACCATAGCCGCTAACGCGAAGGTGCCATAGCCAATAAAATTGGCGGGTACATGGATTTTCATCCACCAGCTCTGTAACGCTGGTACCAAAGGCTGAATATAGTGAGCATGGCGGCTCAGGGTATACCACAGTAAAAAACTGACAGCGGCTGCAATGATCAGCATCACAAAAGCCCCTAATGCCTGGGTCACATAGCGCTGCTGGTAATACAGATAAAACATCGCCGTCATCAGACAAAAAAGCACGAAGACTTCATATAAATTTGATATCGGAATATGCCCAACCTCGGTGCTGATCAAATACGATTCATACCAGCGCATACATAATCCGACCCAGCCAAATAGTGTGGCACTCCAGCAAAAGCCAGTAGCTATTTGTTTGATAAAGTCCTTGGTTAATCGATTGCGTGGCCAAAAGACACGCTGGCCTGCTGCGAGGTGTTCGCCGTACAGTGATCTAGGGAGGCTTCGCTGCGCGACGGATAGCTTGGCTAGTCGCCGCTGTTGACGTTTGCGTAGGCGCTGTTTGCGGATGCTGAAACGGCATAATAAATCTAGCCAATAAAACCCTGTTGCTAGAAAAAACAACAGGCTCATCCATAAAATAGCCGACTGACTTGAGAGCATATATTTCAATACAAAAACCTGCGCGGCTTGATGCAGATCCTGCTGATACAGCGCAATGCCGGTCAGTGAGCAGACGCCGATACCGAGTAAGAGCCAGCGAAAAGCCTGCCAATGCCAACCCAGCACTGATAATACGGGAACCGTCAGCCATAAAATAGTTTGTTCATAAACATCCATATAAGGCTGATAGCGGTACCAAGCAAACAGAGCGCTAAACGGCAATATCAGTACATAACACCCGTCAACTCGAGAGAGCTTACGAGGCGTGGCGAGAAAAGAAAAACTCATGATATCGGTACGGCTTGTGTCACCGTTTGTAAGGTTGATTTGAGAAAAGAAACCGTCTGCGCAAAGCGGATGGTTTGCCGCTGGCTGTGCGCGGCAAAGCGTATCTGACACCCCGGCGCTTCCTGGTCTTGTAGCAAAATCCATACTCTATGTGTGTTGAGATAAAACATCAGTATGATACCGATGACTAATAACAAACAGCCTGAATAGACAATCTTTTTACCCGGCATACGACGTACTTGAAAAACACTGCCCTTAATTTCCTTAAATTGCTGAATTTGTATCAACACTGGTGCCGGGTACAAAAAACTATCTGAGAGCGCATTGATGGCGCTGTGTAAAAAACCCAGATGCTCGGGCGAGCGAGTGGCTGTGGGTAAGTTGAGGTGTGCGCGTGTCAGTTGCCACAGTTCATAGAGACTACCTTGCAGTATGTGCATAAAAATCTCCGCGGTACGGCTTTGAGCATTTGCTGGTACGGTTGCTTCTATTAATTGAGCAATCCCAGCAAAGCCACCCCGGCTGTTGTTGGCTAATGGCGCTTGCTCTGCCGCGGCGGCGAAGTGATCGAGCAAATGTAGCGCAATTTGCTGTACTGGCTGGATTGGTTGATGTGAACGCGCAGCGGATTGCACCGCTTGAGCTTGCGTGTTTCTGGGTGGTGAATAGTTCTGTGCATAGCGTGCAGCGGCTGTGACACGCATCTGGCGATTTTGCAGTGCTGCGCGTAGTGCCATCCATTCCTGCAAACTGCCCTGTGCGTCAGCAGGAATGCGGAGATAATGAAATGGCTCATTGCTCATATCACGTATACCGACTAAGAAGACGGGGATATCGTCGATAGTGACCGGCAACATATAGTTATGAAACTCTTTTGCTTGACCTGCATGATCACGCAATCTGTATTGTATCGACGGGCCCAGGTTGCGTAATAACGTATCGCTCGGGGGTTTGACCGCAGCGCCTAAAAAAGCATTTATTTTATTAGGCGGGGGCGCGATAGCGCTCTCAGACGGTTTGGTTGAGGCTGTCACACTTTCGACATTGATGGCACGAAAATCGTTTAATTCCAGTGCGTAAGTATCTTGGCCCACATGAATTGCACGCTGTTGTCCTACGGCGGTACTCAAAGGAAACGGTGCAGCGTGCTGGCCCCGCATCGGATAGCCTGCCAACTCTAACAACGAGCCGCCATCCGCAAAGCTAGACTGGTAAATAGCGATACCTTTATAAATCAGTGGGTGGTTGACTGAAATAGTGCGGGTCAGCGTTTGCCCACTTTCCAAATCTGTTAACACAACATCACTGGCAAACAATTTAGGCATGCCAGTCGGATAATACGCAACATTAAATTGTTTAAGCGTTAAGCTAAAAGGCAAATCTTGGACTAACGTACCCTCACGAACTTGAATCAGCGCCGCTTGACTGCTTTGCCCTTCAGGCAGAAACAGATGTGCTTGAAAGCTGGGCGTAGAACTGGCCAGGCGATTTTCCGCGGGGATATCTCGCAGCAGTAGGCTTTGCGCTTGATCAAAGAACGCCTTTTTTGCGCCGGTGAATAATTGCATTTTTAGCCAGATATCACTATCGAGTAATGCGCCCAGACAGATAATAATCACCGCAGCATGCGTGGCGATATAACCTAGTTTATTGGCACGCCCGGTACGGGCGCTGATCAAAGTGTGCTGTGTATGCTGTTGTACCCGAAAACCATAAGATTGTTGCGCCAGCAACGCGCTTACTGTTTCCGTCAGCCGAGCGCGAGGGAGCGGGCTAGTATAGACCTGATGATATTGCAGAGCGGCTAGGCTGCTCATTTGCAAGCTTAATTTCCAATCCCGCAGATCCGCCCAAATTTTCGGAATAGTGCGAAGTAAACAAATCGAGGTTGAGCATACCAGGAATAGCAAAATCACGAGAAACCACAGGCTGCTATAAACCGTATACAAACCCAGATAGTCAAACAGCGTGGCCCAGAAAGGGCCAAACTGATTGATATAAACCGCTTGGGGTTCGTTTTGTGGGAGCACCGTGCCAATCACACTGGCGATGGCGATGAGGCAGAGCAAGGCAATTGCGAAACGCATTGACCCCAAGAGTTCTACAAGCTTAAAACGGCGATAGCAACGAAGATCTGAATTCAACGTAAGCCAGCAATATAATCAGCAACCGCCTTAATTTCGGCGTCAGTTAATTTAAGTGCGATTGCGCTCATCGGTGCACTATTTTTACGTGTACCTGAGCGAAAAGCGAACAATTGCGCTTCGGTATAGTCCGCCCATTGCCCGTTGATTCTTGGGTATTGAATCGGTATGCCCGCCCCACTGGGGCCATGACAACTGGCACAAGCTGGTACATGCCGATCAGCTATGCCAGCGCGGAATATTTTTTGTCCTAAGTCGATGGTTGCCTGATATTTAGCGATGCCCGGTTTAAGTTTTTGTTGAGCAAGATAAGCACTGATATTACGCATATCTTCATCGCTCAATGCTTGTGCATATAAGGACATGGCGGCGTGCTCACGTTCCGTACGCTTTTTAAAATCGCTTAACTGCTTGGTTGTATAGGCAGCATGTTGTCCGGCTAATTTCGGATTAACTGCGGTTGGGCTGTTGCCGGCATCGCCGTGGCAACTGATGCAGCTGGGTACATTCTGAGTCGGCACGCCTAGGGTAAACAGCATTTCCCCCTTCCCTGGGTCTACTTTAGCTGGCGGTTGCGCCGATAACGGCGCTGCTATCGTGGCAAGAAAAAATACTATATTGAATAGCTTGATCTTGCTGATCATGCGTATGTCCTATATATCCAGAGAGTAGGCATGCGCTGCCCCATTTTTTTATTAGAAATATCACTGACGCAAAACTGCTCCGGTATGCTCAACTTAGCTGTGTCGCGGCACGGGCTGTGGCGCTACAAGAAAATCATACTGTCTGCGTCGGCATGCTGGGCTAGAACAATTTTGTGTAAGTCCTGAGAAAGAAACTACAAGCAGGCGCAGATTGTACAATAAAAGCTGTTTTTCGACCTCTGCCTTAATTTGGCGCTTGTTATGTCTTTCCTTCAACAAACCCGTTTTACCGTTACCGTTAACCATTTAAAAGATCTGCCGAACACTGAGGTGCATGAAGTCGCCTTTGCTGGGCGATCAAATGCAGGTAAATCAACCGCGATTAATATACTGTGCGAACAAAAACGTTTAGCTTTTTCTAGTAAAACACCCGGGCGTACCCAACATATTAATTTTTTCTCAGTCCAGGCCCGCGATCAATGCCTAGGCTATTTAGTCGATTTACCAGGCTATGGTTATGCACGTGTTGATGAAAGTATGCGGCGACATTGGGAAAGCTTATTAAGTAACTATATTCAACAACGCACACAACTGAGTGGCTTGGTGATCATCATGGATGCCCGCCGACCATTTACCGATCTTGATCATCAAATGGTCGAATGGTACTTGCCGCTTGCCAAACCATTACATATCTTGCTAACCAAGGCTGATAA
>JBIKXM010000283.1:0-7369 GCA_044355755.1 Burkholderiaceae bacterium
AGATTCGTCCTATCGTGACTTCTCTCAACATTGGCTATCGCTTCTAATTCTGAGGCCTGAGCTATTCGCTGCGCATGCTTACTCTCGAGTTTGCGCAGCCCTTCCTATCTATCAGGGAAGGTACCAACGCTAAAAATCAGACAAATATAATGGGGCTAAAATAAATTCAAACCGCCTCCGACCGCCCTGTTATCCTTTGCACCTCTACTTATCTCCAGCAGAGACCGTTGCACTACTGTAGCGAGTGGCTATAAGACAAGGCGCATGGGCAAGGATATGGTTTCGTGCAACATGGCTACACACTGACGCAGCCGACTCGACATGCAGATCTCGAGTCGTAGGGCAAAGCCCAAGCGACGCGCAACGCAGTATTTGACCCGGCAGTAGGTTGCGCTATGGACTCACATTGAGGAACGAATGGAACAATCTAATATCTTGCGCCGCACTCAAGACCGAGTGGGCATCATTACTTTAAATCGACCCGATGCTTTAAATGCATTAAGCGATGCTTTGATGGATGAGCTGTGTGACGCGCTGATTCAATTTGACGCAGATGCATCGATCAGTTGCATCATTTTGACCGGCAATCAAAAAGCCTTTGCTGCGGGGGCTGATATCCGAGCGATGGCCGACTATAGCGCTGTCGATGTTTACAAAAATGATTATCTTACGCCGCACTGGGAAAGCATCCGCCGCATCCGCAAACCGATTATTGCCGCCATCGCCGGCTATGCATTGGGTGGTGGCTGTGAACTCGCGATGCTTTGCGATATTATCATTGCTGCGGACAATGCAAAATTCGGCCAACCTGAAATTAAAATTGGCACCATGCCTGGTGCAGGCGGCACACAACGCCTACCTCGGGCGATCTCTAAGGCCAAAGCGATGGAAATATGTTTAACTGGGCGCATGATAGATGCAGCCGAAGCTGAACGTGCTGGGTTGGTATCACGCGTGGTTCCCACAGATACCCTAATGACTGAAGCGCTTGCCACTGCACAAAAGATTGCCAGCTATTCTTTACCGACGGTCATGATGATCAAAGAATCCATCAATCAAGCATTTGAAACGACGTTAACTCAAGGCGTGCTATTTGAACGACGTTTGTTCTACACCACTTTCGCCACGGCTGACCAAAAGGAAGGTATGCAAGCTTTTTTAGAGAAGCGGCGCCCAATTTTTAAGCACCAGTAAGCAATTACAGCTGCTCCTTTTTAGGTTGCCCTCGTAAGCAGACGAAGACCATTGCATAGCTTATTTATGTTGATGCACGGCTCGTCTGCGAACTTTCACTTCAACAGCTCGCGTATTCGGTAGACTAGGCATTGCCTGCTGACCTTGTGCACTATCGCGGCGAACCGCTTGCATCGGTTGCCCAGCATATTCAAAGGCTACGGTACCGGGTGGATGCTGAAACCAACCTGGGTCGCTATAATCTCCTGGTTTTTGGTGCTTACGCACTTTTAGCACACTAAACATCCCGCCCATTTCAAGATTGCCAAATGGCCCCTGGCCGGTCACCATAGGCACAGTATTATCTGGAATCGGCATATCCATATCAGCCATATCGGCCATACCATGCTCGCCCATCACCATATAATCTGGAATCAAATTGCTAATTTTCTCTGCCACACCGCGCTGATCAACCCCAATCATTGTCGGCACATCATGCCCCATGGCATTCATCGTATGGTGGCTTTTATGACAATGAAACGCCCAATCACCTTCCTCATCGGCCACAAACTCAATTTGCCGCATTTGTCCAACCGCAATATCAGTTGTCACCTCCGGCCAACGACTCGTTTTCGGCACAGCTCCACCATCCGTTCCCGTCACAACAAACTCATGCCCATGTAAATGAATCGGATGATTTGTCATGGTTAAATTACCAATACGAATTCGTACTCGATCGTGCTGGCGCACATTTAATGTATCGATTCCCGGGAAGATGCGACTATTCCAACTCCACAAATTAAAATCCAACATCGTCATGATTTTGGGCGTATAGCTACCTGGTTCAATATCATAGGCATTTAATAAAAAACAAAAATCACGATTTACTTCTGCAATCAGTGGGTGTTTTTGTCTGGGATGCGTCACCCAGAAACCCATCATTCCCATCGCCATCTGCGTCATCTCATCCGCATGTGGATGATACATAAACGTACCCGGTCGTTTGGCAATAAATTCATAGACATACGTTTTCCCGGGTGGAATCGCTTGTTGTGTCAGACCTGACACCCCATCCATACCGTTAGGTAAACGCTGCCCATGCCAATGGATGCTCGTGTGCTCAGGCAGCTTATTGGTCACAAAAATACGTACTTTGTCACCTTCTACCACCTCAATTGTCGGCCCAGGACTCTGCCCGTTATAGCCCCATAGATGTGCTTTAAACCCAGCCGCCATTTCACGCACCACCGGTTCGGCTACTAAATGGAATTCTTTAACACCTTGATTCATCCGCCACGGCAAAGTCCACCCATTGAGTGTGACAACAGGGTTATAAGGTCTGCCGGTATCAGGTAGCAATGGCGGCATGGTATGGGGAGAGGTTTGGGTGACGGGTTCTGGTAAACGTGCCAGAGCCACTTTACTGACTGTCGCCATAGCCGCAGCAAATAACCCTGCACCGCGCAAAAAATCTCTTCTGGAACGCATTACTGTTATCCTTTTTTAGAGCATACTAACAGCCTCATTAATGGCCATTAGTCAAGCTTACCAAGTAATACCATTTGCAGCTTTGCTTCGGCAATCCAAAAATCACGTAATACTTCTATATAGCTATTCACACTAGCAATCTGTGAACGCGCATCCTCTAACAAATCGAAAACACTGATTAACATCGCGTTATAACGCAATTGATTTTCTGCGCTGATGCGTTTTTTTATAGGCAAAATTTCATCGCGATAGTGACGTGCCATCTCATAGCTAACCCGATATTGAGAATAAGCATCACGTATCTCTGAGCGGGCATGGATTGCGACCGCCGCAGCTCGATGCAGCGCTTGCATATATAACGCTTCCGCCTTCACCACTTTTGCCTCACCCCAATCAAATAACGGTAATTCAAAAGAGAGTTCATAGCCTTTTTTATATCCACTATCGGCAGGACCTTCAAGCACCCGTGCCGGACCAAATTCCAGTACATTAATGAAACGTGTGGTCTTACTCAAACCCAAATTTTTAGCCAACGCCTCTACTTCCATACGTATTGCTTGAACATCAAATCGTTGAGTAATGGCAATTTGCTCAATATTCGACAACCCCATCTGTGTTTGCGGCAAATCAGGCAAATGCTCAGGCAAAGCAAAAGTATTGCTGCTCTCATCCAAACCCAGTAGACGAGTTAAATGCTCACGTGCTGATACCAATTGTTGCTCAGTTCGTTTCAGACCCAACTTTGCTTCAGCATAAAAAGTCTGTTCATGCGCATGCTGTAATTTATTGAAATTACCGGCTTGTAACATGCGCTTTGCTAATTCAGCACTCGCCTCTGCTGCCTGACATACTTGCTGTGCATAGCGTACCGACTCTTGCGCAGCGATTGCACTGTAATAGGCCGCTCGCGTTTCTGTGGCCAGTTTTAGCATAGCTAAACTGACTGTACGCTGGGTTTGCGTGAACCGCCGCTGCTCCAAAGCACGCTGTTGTGGCATGGTCACTAAAGCAAAAAGATTAAATAAGAATCCCTGTTCAATTTTATAATCACGGCCATCAACCCCTGACTTACTCGCCCGCAGCATGGAAAAAGTAGGATTAGGTAGCTTGCCAGCTTGTACCAGATCAGCTTCAGCAATTGACAATTCAGCAAAAGAGGCTTGCAAACCACGGTTATTGAATAAAGCGATTTGGACCGCGCTCTCAACGCTCAGTGGTTGTTTTAATAGCTCGGTGACACGTTGGGCTATGGTCTCTGTCTCAGCAGCTGACTTAGCCCAAATAACATCTTTTTTAAGATGTTGATGCGCTGCATTGGTAACCGCATGAAACCCACCGTCTGGGCTAAAAGAACTACAACCAATCAACAAGCTCAATAGGCTACACAATAAGTAACGATTGATATGTTGACGCAAGATTCTGTCCATACGCATCCCTATTGATTGATTCAGGTAGGTCGACATGCATCTGGCTTAAGCGGAAATTAAGCAGCATCACACATCCCCCTGAGTGAATAAAACATATTATTTATATTTTTTGCCAATATCCTCTGGCCGCAAACGTACTACGCCTTCTCTATCCATCTGCCCGACTGGTGTTGTCAATTTCCACGCATGTGCATAGATGAGTTCAATCGTTAAATGAATTAAACCGCTTGTATCGCGCTGTGCTTCTAACGCGGCATACAACTGCTGTCGCCAAGCACGGCCTCGCAATCCGGTCTGAAAATCTTCTCCCGGATATATCCCTAAACTGCGTACATCGCGCAACAGCGACTCTGGCGTTTCGTAAGTAATCGTCAATCTTTCCGCATCTACCACTGGATCAGCAAGTCCTTGCCCAAGCAACATATCGCCTAAATCATGCATATCGAAAAAATTGGCAACTGAGATAGGGCTATTGATGGTTTGAAACGCAGCACGTAATTCTTTTAGGGTATCAGGCCCAAATGTACTCAATAACAGTAAACCATTCGTACGCAAAATTTGTGCCCATTCGGCAAAGGCACGTTCTGGCGATGCACTCCAATGTAAAGCCAAATTTGACCAAATCAGATCGATCGAGTTCGGCGCAATCGGCAATCTAAGCCAATCTGCCTGAACCAACCGGACATGCTGCTGAAAGAGATACTGCTTTAATTTAGCCAGCCATGGCTGTCGCGCTGCTTCAACTAACATTGGCCTAGACCAATCCAGACCAAATAGTTGCGCCTGAGGGTATTGCTTTTGCAATCCTGAAAAATCTCGTCCTAGTGCACAGCCCATATCTAAAATACGCTCAGGCATTAACTTAATCCCATCGAGATGTGCCTGCATACGCTGTGCAACTTCCCGTAAAAAAAAGTCAATCGAAACTAAACGCTGCGCACGCTGGTCAAATGCTCTATGTAAACGTGTTAAATCAAAATGGCGGACGGCAGCACGAGACTGATTATTCATAAAATGTAGAAGTTCAAACATGATCGGACACCCGGATATTTTGTAGAGGTGTCTGTCAGATTAGATAAAGTTGTTTAGGTTGGTGATTTTACTATTCCAGATCTCCTTTCCTTGTAAAAGCGTTTGCATGGGTGTTCTGCCACAACAAATTTTTCCTTGATGTGTTCGGTCTTGATTATAAGTATCAAGCCATTGATCAAGATCAGCTTGCAGTTCAGCAATAGAACGATAAATTTTGCGTCGAAATGCTACCTGATAAAACTCATTGAGAATTGTTTTATGGAAGCGCTCGCAGATACCATTGGTTTGAGGATGGTGTGCTTTTGTTTTGGTGTGCTCAATGTCATTTAACGCCAGATAAAGCTGGTAATCATGTGTTTCGGGTCTACCACAATATTCTGTGCCTCTATCTGTCAGGACGCGTATCACGCCCATGTTCTGCTCTTCAAAGAAAGGTAAGACACGATCATTAAGTAGATCAGCAGCGGTAATCGGTGTTTTAGTTGTGTAAAGTTTAGCGGTTGCCCATTTAGAATAGGTATCAACAAAGGTTTGCTGATAGATACGTCCAACGCCTTTAATCGTGCCGACATAGAAGGTATCTTGACTACCAAGATAGCCAGGATGGGCTGTTTCAATCTCTCCATGGGCAATATCATCGTCCTGCTTTTTCTCCAGAGCGGCAACTTGTGCCTCGGTGAGCACTTCTCCTGTTTGGGCAACGTGGCGCTCTAATGCTAACAGTCGATGCTTAAAAGAAGCCAATTGATGACGCAGCCAAATTGAACGCACACCCGAGGGAGATACAAAGATACCTCGTTTACGTAGCTCATTGGATACACGAAGCTGCCCTAAAGCTGGCTGCTCTATAGCTAAGGCTGTGACAGCAGCCTCAGTCGCCTCGTCAACACGATTAGCTAAATTGGGTTTCTTGCGATTAGCATCCAATAAAGCCTCTACGCCCCCTGATTCCACGGCTGACTGATAACGATAAAAGGTATCTCGGGAAAATCCCATCACTTTGCAAGCACGCGATACATTGCCTAGCTCAGCGGCTAAATTTAACAGACCAAGCTTGTGTTTAATAACATTTTGAGAAATACTCGTCATGAGGTTACTCCTGTGAAGCGCTTCGCGCTGGTTTAATAAAGTTTCAACACCTCTATCAAACCGGGTAACCTCACTTTTAGCAAGGCTTAATGTACGATCAGATCGAAACTTCTACAACTAAAGGTCAAAGCAATGACAAACCAAGAGAGTCTTACTTTACTATTATTGGATAAGATTCAAGCTTCCGCCGAATCGATAAAAACACAGTGGATGAATCCTACGGGAACTAAAACACGCCATTTTGTTATTGACGATTTGCTCGACTCGAATATATGTCAATCCATTTATAACGCATTCCCAAAAGATGGAAACGGATTCTTTAATCGCGAATCTTTCCGCGAAAAGAAAAGAACATCTGCTGATTTAGGAGCCTACGACAAGATACTTGCTGATATAACATACGCATTTCAAGACAAACGAGTAGTAGATTTAATCGCAACGATTGTTGGATTTGAACAAATCGAACCAGACCCCAAGCTTTACGCTGGCGGCTTATCTATGATGTTTCCTGGTGATTTTCTCAATCCACACATTGACAATAGCCACGATGGTGACAGAAAAAGATATCGCCGACTAAATCTACTTTACTATGTATCACCCGATTGGAAGATTGAAAATGGTGGAAACTTTGAGTTATGGGACGAAGAAAGAGTCAATCAAAAAACTCTAACCGCCCTAACCAATCGTTTGGTTGTAATGGAAACTAACAAAACAAGTTGGCATTCAGTTAGTCCAGTTAAAGTAGATAGACCAAGATGCTGTGTATCCAACTACTATTTTTCTGTGATTTCGCCAGATTCGACTGATTATTTTCACGTAACCTCATTTACTGGTAGGCCCGAAGAAAAAATAAAAAGAGTTGTGGGTGTAGCTGATAATGCTTTGAGAAACTTTGTTTCCAAAACATTGAAAATAGGACGAGGAAAAAACCTCGTCAATAAGGATAAGAGCTAGACCAACTCAACAGCAGCTTTAATCATAGCTGGACGCAAGTCAATGTAGCGTTGCGTAGTCGCCATATTGCTGTGTCCAGCTAATGTGTAGAAGTTCAAACATGATCGGACACCCGGATATTTTGTAGAGGTGTCTGTCAGATTAGATAAAGTTGTTTAGGTTGGTGATTTTACTATTCCAGATCTCCTTTCCTTGTAAAAGCGTTT